>NZ_CP113941.1:1645000-1889244 GCF_029392675.1 Lactobacillus sp. ESL0684
CTTATCAATGCTCAATTCACTGCAAAATCCATGGTTTATCCAACAAACTTTAGATTCTTCATTCTTAAGGTTCATTATCTATAATACTCCAGGTCTTTCAAACGGAATTTTCAACAGTATCTTCAGCATTAGCCGCACCACCGCTTAAAACTATTATATCTAGGAAGTACCTTTATGAAGCCATCTAATCAGCTTAATACCAAAGAATTAATCATTACTACTGCACTTAAATTATTTAAACAAAAATCATACACGGATGTTAGTGTCAAGGATATTTGTGCCGCTTGCAATCTATCCAAGCAGGCTTTTTATTATCATTTCACAGCCAAAGCCGATATCCTAGTTGAATGTTATAATGATGAAATAAATAGCTTACTTGCGGCTAAACCCCAATCTGTTACTAACTATTGGCAACAGTTCGTGCATTGTATTACTAGAATGATGCAAATTAATACTGACATGGGAGTAGATTTAATCTCACACTTTTTAATTGCTAACCTGATGGCAGACCGTGGTTACTTAAACGTAATTGACAGCTATAAAAAGATGTGTGTTTCCTACATTCAAAAAGCACAAGAATTGCAACAAGTTCGTAATCAAAGTAACCCCGACCAGTTATATACAGCCGCTCAAATTTTAGCTAACGGTTATACTACTTATTGGGCAATTAAAGATGGTGGCTTCGATACTCGGACTAATCTAATTGCATCACTTGAAGTCATGTTCGACGTTCCATTAGAACAACGTACTGCTAAAAATGATATTCAAGTTTAAACACTAAAAACGCATGGGAATAAAACCCATGCGTTTTTTAGCTAGATAAATGCAACCTAGTTTAGTTTGGATAATGCATCTTTTACCGCATCCTTCAAGCCGCGACTAGTACTTGAAGCACCCGAAATAGCATCAACTTCATAACTATTATTTTCAACCATTTTAGCTGGTAATTCTTTAATTGCTTGTAAGCCATAATCATCAGATTCAGTTTGTTTCAAAACTTCGACCTGTTTAATATTATCATGATCGGCAGTCACCCGAACAACAATTTCATTACCCATTCCTTGACTTGAACGACCGATATACTGGTCTTTACCTGTTGGATATTCGTCTTCTTGCAAGTCAGAACCAAGTTTAGCAGATTTAATTGTTAACTTAGCAGCCTCCACACTAGTTGTGTCAGCAACATCAGCTTTAGGACGAGCAGCATTTTCACCAGCAATTTTACCAAAAATCAAACAATTGGCTAAATTGGAACCACCTTGATAAAGATTAGTAATAACACTGCCCAATTCACCTGCACCATATAGATGCGGAATTGGTTGATCATCAATTGCTGAAACAATCTCACAATTACTATTTCTCTTAGGACCACCTTGTGTCCAACCAATAACTTGAACTAGCGGAATTGCATAATACGGTCCATTTTCAGCAAAAGCAGTGATTGTCTTACCATCACGATGATAGGCATAATCCATTCCTTCTTTAGCAAAGAAGTTAAAATCAGCAACTGTATCCTCTAAAACCTTAGCTGATGCTCCCATCTTGTCTGACAATTCACTGAGCGAATCTGCTTCAACAACATGATCTAGAGCCTTATTATATGGCTCATCTTTTAAAGCTGCAATTTTTTGCTTTTGCTTTTCATCAAATACGAGATATGGATGTGTCGGATTAACTGGCGTGTAGTAAGATCCCGCCATCTTGACGTAGCCTTCATGACTAGCTAATTCTTCATTGAAGTAGCGCGCACCATCATCACCTACAGTAAAAATACTGCCTTGGCAAAACTCTGGAATATTGCGGAATGTCTTAGCACGTTTTTGATTCGGCTCCCAGAGTGAAAAGATTTGCTGCATCCCCCCACCGGAAAACTTAGTCATATGCCACAATTTAGCACCAGCTTCAGTTGCCAGATCAACACCTTTACCCTTGTTATAAAGGCTAGCTCCTGGAACTAATTGATAGTCACCAATATAATCTTGAATCATTTGTTGGTTGTTTTCAAAACCACCAGTTGCTAAAACAACACCATTTTTAGCATAAACATTAATTAAAGTGTCGTCGCGTTTAACTTGTGCACCAACTACTGTTTGGTTAGCTGTTTGAATTAAATGCTCAACTGGGGAAGAATACCAAACATCAATTTTATCGGAACGATCTAACACCTTTTGCCGCAAAGTATTCCATAAAGCACCATCAACGATACCCTTATGAACCATAATCATATCGTAGTTTTTGGCACCTGGAAATTCTGGATAATCAGCCATGATATCATCTTCGGCTTTACCCATAATGTCCTGCTTCAAGCTATAAACGTGGTCAACATCCAGATACTTTTCAAAGTAATCTTTCATGCCAGCAACGCCCTTAATAAAGACTTCAGAAAGATCTTCATCCAAATTGAACTTTTGAGCTAGCCCATGGAAATACTGACGATAGGCAGCTTCATCTGTACTATAACCAACCATTTGACCAGAATATCTAGTATTGCCACCTTCATGACCTTCAGGTGCAGAATCAACAATCAAGACTTTAGCACCATTATCCGCTGCAAATCTAGCAGCAGTAGCACCAGCACCACCGAAACCTAACACGACAACGTCATAACTAGTATCAAAAACAGTATTTTTATTTACGATCATTTACAATCTCCTAATAATATTTTTTAAAATTACGCGTGATAATCTGAATCCATAATAATAATTGGCTTAATTGTCTTTCCTGATGCGGAATCAGCAAATGCTTCATTAACCTGATCCAAAGTATAGAATTTACACAATTTATCAATTGGAAATTCATTACGTTCAAACAATTGAATCATTTCTGGAATAAAGACTTGCGGTACAGAGTCGCCTTCAATAATACCTGTAATAGTATGCGAAGGACCCATTAAATCAGCAGCTGGACGAACAGAAATGGCATCATTGGCGGCAGCTAGCGTAACCAGTGTTCCTTTAATCGCCAATGAGTGCAGTGCCATTTCAATTGCCGGTGTATCGCCAGAAGTATCAATGGCATAATCAAGCCCCATGCCATTGGTAATCTCGCGATATTTAGCCTGAACATCTTCAGAACTGGCATCAATTACTTCAGTTGCTCCCAGTTCTTTAGCTAAATCAAGACGATGAGATTTAATATCAACTGCAATAATATGTTGACAATGCAATAATTTAGCAGCCATTAAAGCAGCCATGCCAACTCCGCCAACACCAATAATCGCAATCGTCGAATTAATTTCTGGCTTTAAAGAATGCAGAACTGTACCGGCACCAGTCATGTAGCCACAACCCATTGGGCTTAAATAGCGTAAGTCAAATTTCTTATCAACTTTAACTAAATTTCTAACATTAGTAACTAAGTGATTAGCTAAAGATGATTGACCAAAAGTAGCTGCAATATTTTGACCATCTTCAGTATGCAGACGATAAGTCCCATCATACATTGGGCCAGAATTCAACTTGCCCCAATTCAGACAAGAGCCTGGCAGTCCCGCACGACAAAACTTACATTTACCACAAGAAGCAAAGGCAACAACAACATGATCGCCAACTTCAAAGTCAGTCACATTAGGACCAACTTTTTCAACAATCCCTGCACCTTCATGGCCTAAAATAGTTGGATATAAACCTGGTCGTTCAGTATTAATTGGACCGGTATCCGAATGGCAGACACCACTAGCAACTACTTTAACCATTACTTCATTTTCTTTAGGATCATCAAGTTCTACATTGGTAACTACCAACTTTTGATGAGCACCATTTAATACGGCTGCTTTAATTTGCATAATCGAATTCTTCTTTCTCAAAATTCATATTACCTAGTTTCCTGAATAAGCGCTTTAATCAGATGAGCAAAAAAATATTACTCAGTTACTTAATTGAACATATTTCACATTCTTTACTCAAGTAAAGGCTAACATTTATTTTTATATTTTTCAACCGCTTTCAAAAAATATTAGGCATAAAAAAAGCAATCCAGATTTCACTTGGATTGCTACGGTTTATTTTTTACTATGAAGTTTTCCTAAATAATACATACCAATGAGCAATGCAATCATTACTACACCTCCAACACCAATTGCTAACCAGCGCCAAATATTCCCCTTGTCAGAGTTAGTCTTGGAACCAGACGCTTGAGCCACTTTTTGATTTATTTTAAAATTCTGATTAAATTTCCAATGTCTTTTGCCTGATTGAGCTCTAACTTGTAACTGATAATTACCAGATCGCAACTTTTGCTTTAACGGAATATGATAGTCAAAGTAGCTTAATGGCGCCATTGACAATTTATTCTTGGTATTAGTAAACACCGCTCGTTTCGTACCCTGTTCAATAATCTTTGACTTAATTGTTAATTGACCGAAGATTGTTGGGGTCTGATTAACAATTCGAGCCAATAAAACTGATTGATTATTAATAACCTTGGCAGTTGCACCAGTCAGCGCTAATTTCGTATGAACTGGACTATTCGACTGCCGCAAAATAATAGGTATAGCATAAGCATAAACGTTGCTGTATCCAATCGCAGCCTTAGAACCAGTCTTGGGTTTCTTCGGAGTTTTAGCACCAGCCTGCTGAATATAAAATCCACCTACTGCTACTCCTTTAAAAGCTGCCTTAGGAGTCTTAATTTGATAAGTCTTACTAATTTGTCCGTGAGGTGCTAACTCAATTGTTTTCGGACCCGTAGTCATCTTAGCAAAATCATGTTTACCGAAGTATCGCTTACCTGGTTTAGCTAAATTATACTGCACTACTCCGCCATCACCAGTTACTGCCGTATTGACCGCTACTGCTAATTTCTGTTTGCGTGTACTATTGTTACTAAAAATCAATTTAACTTTGATGGTGTCTTTAGGCTTAACTTTACGTTCAACATAAGAAGTATCCTGGCCTGCCACCTTAACTGAAAATCCTTCAGCTGCAGCTACTTTTTGACCGCTATTTATCAAAAATAACAAGCTTATTAGCGTCATTAACCCTAAACTACTAAACCATTTCTTTGCAGCAATCATCATAATTATTCTGCTGGTTGCTCAGTTGCAGCTGACTTGCCCGTTAATGTCCAAGTAATCTTACCAGTGTAATTCCCAGCATAAACTTGTGAGTCTTTTCCTAGAGCAATCGACGTATTCTTAGAATCAAGAGCAGTTACAGTAGAACCTTCGTTATGACCACTGGCAATAGTAGTCTCAGTATTGCCATCAATTGTTGCAACTTGATTACCATTGATAGTTAGGCTGGTAATATTTAGGTGATGTCCAGCTCCGTCAGTTAAAGCAGTCGGTTTGGCAGTCAGAGTCCATTCCGTCTGCGCGCCCAAACCGCGATTATCAGCAGTTTTAATATCACCTCCGCTAGCTAGTCCAGCTGTAGTTGCACCATTAGCAATATCAGCTACACTACTACTAAAAGCAATATTAGGTACTTGTTCAATCGATAAATCACCAGCTGCTACTGCTACTGAAGCATCACTGTCTTTACCGGTAGTATCTGCTGCACTCACAATATTAGTGGAAACACCCAATGTAGTTAATAAAGTCATTGCTACTGTCATAATTGCTCTTTTTTTCATAAATATACCTCTTTTTATATTATTCAAACACACTTGATATTTTTTAAAAGCTACATGTAGTAATTAACATTTTAGGCATTTTTATTTTTTTGACAAACATTTTGCTTACTTTTTGAAAGTAAGTACTTGCTTTTTTAGTAATTGTGCTATAAAAAAAGCAGTTGCCATCGCAACTGCCGTATACTTAATTATTTAAATTATCATATTCTACATGATCATCATTATAAACAAAAATTGCACCTATTCGATCAGGATCATTATGCCAATCTTTTAGTGGATGGCCTGCAAAAAACAATCGTTTGCATTCAATTTCAGCTTCAACTGAATCTTTAGTAAAAGTAGTCACCCCTGCTAAATCTGTTTCAACCGGATACCCTGTCCTAGGATCAATTAAGTGGTGGTATTTGTGGCCATCAACTTCTAGATAGCGTTCATACGTCCCACTGGTAACAGCAGAACATTGTGGAACCATCACCGAGGTAACATTTTGCCCCCTAGCCAACTTAGGATCTTGAACACCCACTGACCATTGGCCATTAGCTCGTTTAGGAGAATCACCAACTAACAGAATATTTCCGCCTAAATTAATAATACCGGCATTAACACCATTAGCACGCCATAAATCACGAATTCTGTCAGCAATCCAACCTTTGGCAATCCCACCTAAATCCAGTTCCATTCCTGTTCTAGTCAAAAAGACTGATTGGTCAAGATCGTTAAGCTCAACATTATGAGGATCAATCAACTGTAATTTTTCCTTGATTTGTGTATCAGTTGGAACGTGAGCCGCTTTAAAGCCAATTGACCATAACTTAACCACAGGACCAATTAAGGCATTAAAACCAAAATTAGCTAAACTCTCTTTCACCGCTAACTTGATCAAGCTATATGTCCCACTTGAAACTTGAACCGGATTTTTTCCAGCAGCATGATTAACCGCCATTACCTCTGACTGATCACGATTTACTGTTAAAATGTCCTCATAATGATCAATTAATGCAAATGATTGGTCAATTAGTTCATTATCCTGACTACCAAAAATCTGCAAAGTAATTGACGTTCCTAAAGCATGATGCTGTCCAACAGATTGTTCAAGTGCTAATTCTTTAATCATTTTCATACCTACTTTTCTAAATATAAATTTCTAATCTTACTTTGCAAAGACGGTGATATTCCCAGCTCTTGCTCAATATATTGCTTAATGCTGCCATAATTCTCATTTATGGTAATTAGTGCACTATCTAAAAAGGCATCTGAAACAGTCCCTAAGATACGCATATTAGCTCGAAACTTATCATTCTCACCTGCACGGACAAACTGCTTTTCACGCTTGGCCCGATAATCATTTAACATGTAGTTAGAAAACAGATAATCTTGCCTAATCGTCTCTAGATCAACACCCAAAATCTCAAGAATCAAGACAGTGACTAATCCTGTACGATCTTTACCTTCAGAACAATGATATAAGATTGCACCACGATCTGTATCCGCAATTAGTTGCAATATTTGGCGAAAACTCTGTTTAGCTTGACTTGTTAAAATGTGATTACGATAACGATCACACATTAACCTAAAACCAGCATATTGATCTACCCGATATTCTGCCATATCTTGCTGATTTTTTTCACCACTATTAGCTTTATCAGATAATGGTAAAGCAAAATATTCTACACCTGCAATTTTACGATCTGGACTAACGCGACGTTCTGCTGATGATCTCAAATCAATGACTTTGGTTAATCCATAATCAAGTAAAACTTGTTCATCTGCGCTAGTCATCGCACTGATACTACCAGTCCGCAATAATCGGTGCCGTTTAACCTTGCGGCCATTCAGGCCACAATAACCACCTAAATCACGCGGATTTCGGATTGATTTTACAGGTAAAACAACAGGTGTAGTCATACACAATCTCCTCAAACAAAAAATAACCGAACGGCTTCCCATTCGGTTATTTTACTCTCTACGAGTTATTCACGCAAAGTTTTATTTATTTGCTTGTTCAACAAACTTGAAGAAGTTACCCATCAAACCATCAATTTGTTTAACAGTAGCTTCATCAGTCAATTCACCAGATTCTTTATCGAATTTATCTGCAGCTTGACCAATTAAAACTTCGTTACCAGGCAACACATTAGCACTCATATCAGGTGAAAGTAAAATTTCACGCATATCTTCTTGAGCACGACTACTGCCTTGAGTACCATAAGAAGCACCCAGTACGGCAACTGGCTTCATTTTCATTACGTTAGGACCAGCATGTGAGCCTAACCACTCAAGACTACTCTTAAGAGCAGCAGGAACTGTGTGGTTATATTCTGGAGTAGTTATTATAATTCCATCAGCAGCTTTAATGTCATCAATCCAAGCTTTGATTGAGTCATCAGCCATTTGTGTCCGACAAAATGGCGTCAATTCATCAATTTCTTTAACTTCAATATCAGCCTGATCACTATAATGTTTGGCAATAAATTGTGCCAAAAATCGATTATATGAAAACGGGGCATTTGTACCAACAATTGCTAATAATTTCATACTTAACCTCCTATTTAGTAACCTGTGCGTACCATTGATCAACTTCACCAAAGAATTGATCTAGGAATTTGACAGTGCCTTCATCAGCTAAGTTGCCTTCATCATCAAAAGCCTTTGGCGCAGTACCCATCATGAATTCGTCACCATTAAAGACTTTTGCACCAAAGCCAGGTGCAGTCAATAAACTCTTCAAACGGCTTTGTGAACGAGCAGCTCCTTGAGGCATTGGTGAAGTAGAGACGATTACAACTGGCTTATTCTTAAATGGATGAGTTGCAGTTGATAACCATTCCAAAGCACTACTTAAAGCACTAGTCACCGAGTGTTGTTGCTCAGGTGAACCGATTAAGACCATATCAGCAGCTTCAATCTTATCACTTAAAGTTTGAACTGATTCAGGTGCATCGTCACCTTCTTTAAACATTGGCAACCCTTTAACGGTTACTAATTCAAAATCATATTTATCAGCAAAATGCTTAGAAATAAACTTAAGCAATGCTTCATTAAATGAGTTGTTGGCATTTGAGCCTGAAAATGCAAGGATTTTCATAAAAACCACCTTTCAAAAAACTAATTTCTAATTTAATTATAGCTTACTTTGGTTTAATTTGAACGAAACTTGCTTTTAAATTATTTCAGTGCTTTTAATAACACAACCTGTTGCTAAAATATGCCGAATTTTCTAGCTTTTGTCTTTATCATCAACATTAAATAACGGCACTGTATTAGTCTTACTCAACCAATCGTTTAAAATCGCATCATTAATTTGCGCTGTCAAAACATTCACTATCTGTGTTTGAGAAAAAGTCGCAATTTCGTTCACTATTAATGAAGCAATCCCAACAGTGGTAATCCAATTGGCCACAACGATATTTTTGATTTTTTTGTCGCTATACTCCGTTTCAGGATATTGCTCATTAAATTTCTCAGTACCCAAATCAATCAAAGTATCTGCGATTACCTTACTACCAAACTTTCCATCAACGAACATCGCTCTAAAAAGGTTCTCATGTTCTTTAGCAAAATCAATATACGACAAGTCCATATCAATCAGTGGTTTCTTGGTATACTCTTTTTGCAAAATTTTGTTTTTTAAATTATCCGCAATTTTTCCTAAAACTTCCTTACGAAGTTCATCCATACTGCTAAATTCGAGGTACAAAGGCTGAGTCGAAAAGTGTCCTACCTTAGCGATGTTACGCGCGGTAAGACTCTCAATCCCATCTTTGACAACCATCTTATAGGCAATATTTAATATCTTATTTCTTCCTATTTCTTTTTTTCTCGCCATTTTGGTTTTCCTAACTAACTTTAATAGCTACACTTTTACAACTAGCACACATTTATTGTAAAAGTAGTAATAACACAAAATACCGCTTTTTAACACACACGCGGTATTTGCAAAAATTGTTAATCTCTATTCGCTAGAAATTGGTCGTATTGAGATGAAACCATGTCACTTATCTCTTGCTTGCTTAATCCTTGAGCGGCACAAAACGAAAAGAACGCAGCAGATAAAATATAGCCCCGTTCACGGTCATCCGATAGATTTTCTGAAAATCTCATATTAATACTATGATCTTGATAATTCATTGATACTTCAATTGATTTATCATCTGGAATTTCACTCATTCTTTACCTCAACTTTCAATTAAACTGACTGAAAATCTAAAATATATAAGTTATGATCTTATAGACAAAAATTCAAAGCACACAAACTTGAATAGTATTAATTATTTATAGCAATTCAATAGCTAGTAAAAATAAAATTTTTACTGGTAATTTAAATTATCTATACCAAAAATAACTTAATAACAATATTTTTTGTTTTAGCCGATTTCAATTAATTCTATAAATAATATTTAATTACCTAACCTTTAGAATAGTAAACTTAATGTTGTTTTGTCAAGGATTAAACGCTTTCTTAAAAACTGTACCAATAACAGTTTTATTATATAAATGGTAATTTAAAGTTCAAAATTACCACTAATAACCCGCAATTTTACCTCTATCAAAAGTCATTTTCTGATAAGTCCAACAATATTAAACTAAAACCCAACTGTTTCATCATTTACCTATTAGTTTGCAGTCTACAAGCAGTCATTTTACCTAAATATTAATTTAATAGCGGCTGTTTTTTATTTTTTCTGTGTTAACTCACCATCAATCATTTCATAAATTTGATCAGCATATTTTTCTAATCGTGAATCATGCGTTACCAGCAAAATTGCTTTTTGATAGTCTTTAGCTAAATGCTTAAACAACTTTCCCACTTCTGTAACATTTTGACTATCAAGTGAGGCTGTTGGTTCATCTGCTAGTAAAATTTCTGGATTAGCATACAGGGCACGTGCAATTGCCGCACGTTGCTGCTGACCACCTGATAATTCTTGCGGATACTTATTGATCAAATCAGCAATGCTCAATTGCTGTAATAATTTTTGCAGCTGCTCAGATGTGATATTGTCCTGTTTTTTAACCTTGTTGACCAATTCAAATTGCTCTTTAACTGTCAAAAATGGCACTAAATTATAGGCTTGCAAGATAAAACCAATCTGATTTAGACGCAGTTTTTCACTTGCTTTAGCTGAAATTTGAGCAATATCTTGACCATTAATCAAAACTTGACCACTAGTTGGTTTTTGCAATGAGCCTGCAATTGTTAAAAAAGTACTCTTACCAGCACCTGACGGTCCCATGACTAGCACTACTTCACCCTGATTAGCCGTAAAACTAATATTTTTAAGCGCCTCGACTTTGGCAAGACCTTGACCATAAACCTTTTGGACGTTTTTTAATTCAATAACTGTCATATTCTTTTACCCTATCGCCTTAATTGGATCTACTTTCAAAATTGACCTTACTGGAATTAGACTACCAATTAGACCCATCAATAATAATCCTAACGAGCCACTAAGAATAATTTCTGGAGTAAAACTCATTGGTACTGCTGCTGGCAATACTTGCGCCGTCAGCGTCATAGCTAGTAATCCGAAAACTACTCCAGCAACCACCAAAACAAACGCCTGACCAATAGTTGCCTTTACCAAGACACTGCTAGGAATACCTTGTGCACGCATTACAGCAAAATTCTGCATTTTTTGCATGGTCAAAATATATAGAAAAACAGCGATAATAATTAATGAAATAACAAATAAAAAGCCAATCATCAACTCAAAAGTCATATTCTGAGCAGTGTACCCCGGTAACTTGTTAATAAATTGTTTAACTGGGTAAGTCTTAGTATTGTCATGATTATAATGATAATCAGCATTACGGGAAATAATGGCTGAAGCTTGGGTATCAGGCATTGTTTGACGCAAAGACTTCCAAGTACTAAGCTCGCCATAAATAATTGGTGCAATATTAATCTTGGCATTAGTTACAAAACCGACAATTTTATATTGTTTTTTGGAACCATTTAACTTTAATTTATCACCTAATCGATACCCTTTATTTTTAAAAGCGTCATCTACTGTAATTTCATTCTTATTGTGGGCTTTTCTACCTGAAACCAGTTCTTGTTCATGATAAATAAATTGCTGCTTTTTTAAGCCAATAAATTGAGCGGAAACCTGCTTTCTATTCTTACTTTTAACAACAACAGCAGTTTGACCTACTAAAGCTTCATCTTTACCTATATGAGCTTGCTCAAGGTCTGCCTTGCTTAATAGTGACTGATTCATACTAACATTCGCATTTTTATTCAAAACTACTTGCTGAGCATTCCAAGATTCCAATGCTTGTGTATTTTCGCTAGCAAGTCCCGTTGCCAGCGATGATAAGATAAAAATCAAATAACTAATGAGAAAAATCATCAAGACGATTAAGCCATACCGCAATTTTTCACGTTTGATTTCTTTAATTGCTAAAAACATTCTTACTCCCCTAAAGTGTCGTTTCTAAATTTAAAATTAAACTACTAAACGACGATTATAGTAATTTAACCGCCAAACTCCAGCACGATACGAAATCTTAGCCAGAGCACAATTATCTATTGTATCAAAACAATTCATATCGCCACTAGCAAAACAATGCGCAAACATCATTCTAATCAGCGTTCCATGACAAACTACCAATAACTTTTGATTCTTATGCTTTGTTACCATTTCAGTCAAAAATTGCTCACAACGCGATTCCAAAGCAGCAAAAGTTTCTCCACTAGGAGCATACTTTACATAATTTTTCGCTGCCTTTCCCCAAGGATCAACTGCATCCGGATATTTTTGACCTAGAACAGTTAGCAACTGCCCATCCCACTCACCAAAATTAAATTCGATTAATCGCTTATCCAAATTAAGTTTTTTGGTATTTTTAGTAAAAAGCTCTGCTGTTTCTACCGCCCGTTTCATTGGACTAGCAAAAACTAACTCAAATGAACTTGGATCAAAATTGGCTGCTACTTTTTCTGCAAACTTTCGACCAGACATTGACAAACTTTGATCGAACAAAGAACCCTGCATCCGCCCCGTTTTATTTAAATCAGTTTGTCCATGCCGTACAAAAACTATTTCCATAGATTTACCCCACTTATAATAACTCACATTTTACTATTTAATAGGTAATCTTGCTAGTTCATTTAACGCCTTTTGAAGTCAAAATTAGTTCTAAAGACATAGGTATCAGCTGAACTCTCTTGCTCAGCAAACTGAAAGCCAAAATCATGAAAGTTCTGTAGCTGCTCTGGTCTAGTTAACTGATTTTCGGCAATAAACCTGGTCATTTCGCCGCGTGCCATTTTCGCATGTACGCCAACTGTCTTCCAATTGCCATTTTTCTTTTCTTGAAATTCAATTGAAATCATTTGTCTTTTTGACCTTACATATGGAGCAATATTTTTAGAATATTCTTTAGAGGCAAGGTTAATAACTACGTTATCTTCACTAAATAAGTTATCCGCCAGCATACTCCTCCAAAATTGGTATAAGTTTGGCTGGCTAAATCCGTAGACCTTATTCTTCATTTCCAACCGATATGGACACACCCCATCTAAAGGGCGCAATATACCGTAAAGTCCTGACAAAATCCGCACGTTAGCTTGCAGATAATTCAACGCCGGTTCAGTCAACAAATCTGGTGCCATATATTGGTATTGGATACCGGAATATGACACAATTGCTGGCGTTTTTGCCTGCGTTAAACTAAAAGCAGCAATTTGGCTTTGACCAACTTTGGTCATTCGGTCACTAGAGCCCCAGATTGCTTTTAGTTGTTCAAAACTGCAACTCTGCAAATACTCAATTAGCTCCTGCGTCTGCGACAAAAACTGTGGCTGGGATTTTACCAAAAAAACCTCTAGATTTTGTTCCATCTTCATTGCTGGAGAAATAATAATTTTCATCTTTCGTCTTTTCCACCTTTTGGGTTAAACTTATTAATAATATATCTTAAGGAGAGAATTAATGAATTCTGATTTTGCAATTATCTTAAATTTTAAACTAAAAAATGCTAAAAAGGTTGATACCGACTTCTTAGTTAAAACCGCACGAAATGTTGGCGCTCGAGCCATCAGTAGTGATAACCAAGCAGTTGACTTTCAACCAGCTTGTGATAAATACACTATTGCCTTGGTAAAAAATCAAAATGGTAGTGACCTAACCGCCAATGATGTCATCGACACCGTAGTCAAAAGTCGCTTCAATGCCAGGCCAACTATTATTAATCTTACCACTACTGAAGATGGCGATTTAACTAGCGCAGACAAGCAAATGTTAGCCGTGCTTAACGACTGGATGCATGTTTTTGGTCATGCGTTGAATGAAGGACAACCTAGCAGTATTAGCGCCAGCAATGATAGCTGCGTTTTACAAAATCGCCATTCAGCTTATCAAAAATATGTCTTTGTTAGTGAGCCACTGCCTGAGCAAATTATCGTTTCAGGTATCGACCAGGAACCCAATCGCGTTGAATGGATAGAGCAAAGAATTGATCTTAACTTCACCTACCAAGACAAGCAATTAACCATCAATTTGACTAAACCTGCCACTAGTTTTCCTTGGCAAGTTTTGCGCATTCAAGAACATCGTCCAGAAGATGATATTCTGGAAACTAAATTTTAATTGAACAGAAAAACGACCCATCACGGATCGTTTTTTTAAAATCAAAATTATTTAGTCAGCAATTCCATTATTCTTGATTACTTGTTGATACCAATAAAAGCTATCTTTGGGAATTCGGCGCAATTCTTTCAGATCAAAGTCAGTTCGATCAACATAAATAAAGCCATAACGTTTCTTAAAGCCTTGATGTGAACTCAAGATATCCATCACCGACCACGGACAATAACCGAACAATTCAACACCATCTTGAATTGCATCATAGCAGGCTTCGATGTGAGCTTTAAGATAATCAATTCGATATTGGTCATGAATTTGACCATCACTGGTTAACTCATCAGCAGTCCCTAAGCCATTTTCGGTAATAATCATTGGCAACCGATATTTTTCATAATAGTCATTTAAAACTAAACGAAAGCCAGTCGGATCAATCTGAGCGCCATATTCAGTTGCTTGCAAATGCTCATTGGGCTGAATTTTAAAATAACCATTTAAATTAAAGTCAACATCACCTTGACGCTGTCCCCAAACGTGCTGCTCATCTACCGGCAAATACTCAGCAGCCAGCGTGCGATAATAATTAACCGCGATAAAGTCAGGCTTTGCAGCACGCAAAGCTGCTTCATCACTGGACTGAGTTTCAGGATAAATCTGCATCTTTTGCAAGTAATCGACATAATAGCCCGGATATTTGCCAAAGCAATACATTTCCAGCGCATAATTCGTCTTAAAATTATCATTCATCCGCGCAGCCCAAACATCTTGTGGACGGTCACTAACTGGATAGGTCATTGTTGACGAAACCGCTGGGCCAACTTTGCCATGATCAACCATTTCATGACAATCTGCCATTGCATATGCACAAGCTAAAAACATGTGATAATCCATTTGTGCTCGCACTTTTTCGGCTTCAGCAGCCGGAACATCATCCATATTCATCCGTTCGTTAACACGAATCATCAGATTCTGTTCGTTAATGACTTGCCAATACTTAACTCGGTCACCAAAAGCACGATAACAAACTTGCGCATAACGACGAAAAGCCGCCACACAGTCACGACTAGCCCAGCCATTGTATTTCTTAGCTAAAGCTAGCGGCAAATCAAAATGATAGAGGGTTACAAAAGGTTGGATATCGTTAGCGAGCAGCTCATTAATGACATTATTATAAAAGTCAATGCCGGCTTGGTTAATCTCGCCATCGCCATCGGGAATAATCCTAGTCCAAGCAATCGAAAAGCGATAAACTTTCATTCCCATTTGCTTCATCAACTTAATATCATCACGATAATGATGATAAAAATCGCTAGCCACCTTAGTATCGGCCTGCTGCCCAGAATGCTTAAAGGAATTGTAGTCAGCAACAGATTCACCTTTACCAGCTTCATCCCAAGCACCCTCAATTTGAAAGGCTGATGAGGATGCTCCCCACCAAAAGTCCTTGTTAAATTTCTTCATTAGTTATCTTACCTTTAAAGTTCATTAAATTATCAGTTGCTGCCACAGTACCTGAAGCCGTAACTTCAATTTGGGCAGCTGGATCTGCGTTAGTAATTACTACTGGAGTAGTCAAATCATAGCCAGCTTTTTTAATCTCGGCACTATTAAAAGTGACAATTGGCTCACCCTTATGCAAATGTGCGCCAACTTCAGTATGGCTAGTGAAATATTTTCCCTTAAGTTCAACTGTATCTTTACCAATGTGAATTAGTAATTCAAGTCCATTAGTAAGTTCCAAGCCAATTGCATGCAGAGTTGGATATAATACTTTTACTTCACAATCACTTGGAGCAACAATTTCATCGCTGCTTGGCAAAATTGCCACACCTTTGCCCATTGCCTCTGAGGCAAAAACCGCATCAGCAACTTGACTTAAAGCAACCACCTCTCCACTAAGTGGAGCAGCAACTGGAGTTGCTAGCGTTATCGGACTTGCCACTTTAACTGAACTATCTGTAACAGCCGCTGCTTCGCCATTAGCCGCAACAGTTTTTTCTGGTAAATCTTCAAAGCCAAAAATCACAGTTAACAAGCAAGCCCCGAAAAAGGCAATCAGACAACCAATTACGTAACAGGCGAAGCCTTTAGCACCTGCACTAGCATATACTGGAACGGTCAAAACCCCTTGGTTAGAAAAGGCATTACCTGAAGCACCGCCCCAACCCATCAAGGCACCACCAAGAGCACCACTAATTACTGCATAAATCATCGGCTTCTTCAATCGTAAGTTAGCACCATAAATAGCTGGTTCAGTAATCCCGAACAGCGCAGTTATGGTTGCCGAAGCAGAAACTGTCTTTAGATTTTTGTTTTTAGTTTTTAAAAATACGCCTAAAGCTGCACCAGCTTGCGAAAAATTGGCTGCACCAGCAAAAGCTAATAGATTCTGATGACCAGTCTTAGCAACATCGTTTATGCCAATTGGCACAATTGCCCGATGCGCACCAAAAATAACCAGTACACACCAAATTCCCCCAATAAAGGCACCTAATAAAATTGGACTGAAGTCCATAATCAAGTAGTATAGCCAATTAATAAAGTTACCAATATAGATGCCAATCGGACCAAAAATCATTAAAGTTGCCGGAACCATAATTAATAAACATAAGGTTGGAACCATAATTATTTTTAGTACTTCTGGCATAATCTTGTCAATAAAACGTTCTAAGTACGCCAAGATAAAGACCGCAATAATAATTGGAATTACTGATGAAGTATAACTAGCCTTGGTTAATTGTAAGCCAAAAAGCGTAACTGCACCTTTACCCGTCATTAACTCAACAATTGAAGGGTAACAAAGCGTACCCGCAATTACCATTGCAATATATTCGTTAGTTTTGAACACCTTAGCAGACGTACGCGCCAAAATTATTGGCATGAAATAAAAGAGCGCATCAGATGCAGCATTAAAGATGATATAGGTATCAAACTTAGTAATATCGGTATGGTAGACATTGGTTGCAATTATTACCGCGATTGCCAAAACACCCTTGATCATTCCAGACGCTGCTAGAGCCGGAATCGTTGGCGTAAAAATAGCCGCAATCGCATTAATTATTTTATTACCAATACCTGTTTTATCATCTGAATGTTGCGTAGAACCAGAGTCACTCTGATCTAACATTGGTGCTAATACATCATATGTTTTACCAACATTATTACCAAGCACCACTTGGAATTGGCCATTGGCCCGCATGACTTGAATTACACCCTCTAATTGTGCAATTTCATCACCATTAGCCTTGGAATCATCTTTTAAAACGAAACGCAATCTAGTAAAACAATGATCTAGACTTACCACATTATCCTTGCCACCAACATTCGTTAAAATGTTGTTAGCTAAAGCTTGAAAATCCATGATTTATTTCCTTCATTAAACTTTACTATATATAACAGTAAACCTCTATTTTAAACAAATAAATTTTACCGTAGATTGCTTATTTTTGCCTAAAATATGCACTCAGAATGAATCTTTAATAACAAAATACTTGGCTAATAAATTTGACTACTACTAATTCATATATTTTGTAACATCATTGACCATATTTTTAGCTTTGTCATCTCTTAATAATGAAATTATATCTGCTGAAGCCTCTTTAGCAATTGCGATCCTTGCTTCTAGAGTACCTGTCCCTGCATGCGGTGACAAGACGACATTATCTAGTAAACGCAATTCTTCTGGAACTTCTGGTTCGGTTTCAAAGACATCAAGTCCCGCACCAGCAATCTTGTGCTCTTTTAAAGCCTCAATTAAATCAGTTTGCTTAATTAAAGAACCACGAGCCACATTAATTATGTATGCGGTATCTTTCATTCGTTCAAAAACGGCTTTATCAAATTTACCATTAGTAGCTGGCGTCGCTGGTGCATGCAGAGTAATAACATCTGACGTTTTAACCAAGGTATCAAAATCAACATACTCAACTTTTAGCTTTCGTTCTAGTTCAGGTGCTAACCGATGGACATTGTGGTAAATTACCTGCATTCCCAAATCTTGGGCAAATTTACTTACGGTTTTGCCAATTCGACCCATACCATAAATTCCCAAAGTTTTTGAAGCTAAACCCATCCCCATATATTGCAGCTGACTAACATCAATCCAATTACCCGAACGAATAGTCTTGTCATATTCGTGTAAATGCCGTACTGTCGCCAATAATAAAGTTAACGTCATCTCCGCAGTCGGGACTCTAACAGCCTGGGGAGTATTAGCAACTACAATTCCTTTTTGCTTTGCATATTCAATGTCAACGTGATCAAAGCCAACACCGTTGGTGGCAATAATTTTCAGATTAGATCCAGCAGCTATCAACTCTTGGTCACCTTTTAGCCCCATTAGCAATAAGCCATCATACTCGTGTAAATGTGCTAAAACATATTCACGAGAAAATGGTTTAGCAGGTGAATATGTGACCTCTAATACATCTTGCAGCTCTTTAATTCCTTGTTCCGGTATAATTCCGGTCACTAAAACTTTTGATTTTGCCATAATATCCTTTCCACAATAACAATCTTTTTGTTGCACTAATTTTTCAAAGCAGAATCATTAGTATTCTTTACAGCGGCAATCGCCGCATCTTTAAAGTAAACTTTTTCGGCATTATTATACAAGACATCAACTAATTCAGTAGGAGTAAAAATATTAGTCTGTTCTAGCCAAGTAGCCAACTCTTCATAGCTATTAAAAGTAGCTGACCAAGGCGAGTCTGTTCCCCAAATAATCCGCTTAGCTCCTAAAATTTCTTTGGCTAATGCAATATCTTTTTGACAACGTGGAAATGGAAAGTTAGTTTCACCCTCAATATCTTGAATTGCCGAAATATCTGTATAGATATTACTGTATGGTTGCCATTGCTCAAGTGCATTTTGCAAACGATCAAGATGATCAGCATTCGGAAACGATAGATGACAAACTACAAAATCAAGTTTAGGATACATTTTAGCTAAATTAGCAATTGCTTCAGGCTGGTAACTATATTGACTCGCATCACCATAATCTACAGTAATTACAAATCCTGGATAATCACTAACAAAATGAAAAATCCGGCCAACGCGAGGATCAGTATCCAGGCGAAATGGTGTAGTCATATGATAACCATGCATTCCGCCACCCTGACTTACTTCAAATTTCATTGCACGAAATCCCAGATCTTCAACATATCTTTGAACAATTTTCATATAATGTTCACTAAACGGATCAACTGAAAATGCTCCAATAAAGCGATCAGGATGCGCCTTAACTGCTTGGTAAGCATAGTAATTTTGATAACCATAAAGGCTACCTTGTAGTAAAACCGCCTTAGCAACATCATGGTCATCCATTACCCTTAAAGCTGACTCAATGGTAAAATCATCTTCACCCCAACCATCTGGAAGCAACTTAATAACTGAGCCATCATAATCCCAAACAACTTGCCCGTTGCCTAACGGATTCATCGCACCTTTACCATTGAATCCAGCCAGTGAACGCACCAAATGGAAATGTCCGTCAATCTTCTTCATAATTAAAAGTCCTCCTGACCTAGTTTACTTTACCTGCTCACCATAACCTATACAACATATCACCTGCAAGAAACTAGCGTTTTTTTATTCGATACCTACCCAAACACTTCAAATTAAAATGAGCTAATCCACTTTTAAAGCAGATTAGCTCATTTTTATATATTTACAAACAATTATAGTGTTGAATACCGTACCAAATTAAGCTGCTTATTCGATACCATTTCTCTAACCTTTGGATTACACAAAAAATCCACTTCCTGAGTTCTCGGAATAGTCAAACTAGACTGACTAATAATGCTTTGATCTAAAAATCCAGGATGACAAACCATCATAGGAATATTGTCTTTTTCACTTTTAGCCGCAAACTCGATCACCTTATTAAAAGTTTGGTATGGATCATAGCCATCTTGCATACTATCCATAAAAGTAGTAATTGTATATTTTTCTTTAAACAATACTGGATCCAAATTTAAATCAAACGGTAACAGCGGTAAGTCATGATTATTAGCCACTATTTCTAAGCCCTTTAATAAATTAGCGCTATATACAGCATGTGCCTCAAAATAATCAGGTTTTTTGCCAACTATTTTTAAAAAGTACTGATATTGTGCCTCAATTTCAAGTACGACCTCATTTAAATCAACTAAATCTGTTTTAGCTTGGCGATATACCTTGGAGCTTTTAAAGAAGCCATCACTTGTGACTAAACTAGGGATTTTATCCGGTGCAGTTAGCGGCTTACCTGCACAAATCACTGTGTGCATACCAATATCAAGGTCTAGTCCCTTTAACAAGTCTAAGCCGTGCTGCGTATCTGGCATATTGACCATTACGCCAACATTATTGATTATGCCATGCCTGATCGACTCATAAATGCCATAATTAACCCCTTTAGAATATCCTAAGTCATCTGCCCTAATAATTAAATTACGCATTTATTTTACCTCACTACCTTTTGGCACAACGCCGATTAGATAAGTTGCAAGTGCTGCTACTAGAAAAGCAATTACCCCACTAATAACTCCATTAATGAAATTAGCGGTTGAACCACCAACATAACAACTTAAGCTCATAAAATTAGCTACTGGCACTACAACATATGCACTAACATGGGTAATCGCAGCATAAATTCCGCCGATAAAGCCACCAATCATCATACCTAAGAATGGTCTGCGATACTTAATTGCCAATCCATATAAAGCTGGTTCGGTTACTCCACCAATTATATTGGCCACAAAATAGCTAAAGGCTAAGGACTTTTCTTTTTTATCTTTTAACCGTAAGCTTGCACCCAGACTCATTCCCGCAACAGCAAAACTAGCAGCGATTGAACCAAGTAAAATGAAATTATCGTGACCAGTTTGAGCAACAATCGTAATCATGGCACTAATCATCACTAAGTGCATACCTGTCATGACTAAAATTTCCCAGAAGGCACCAATCAGCCCAACACCAATAATCGCTGCTAAGCCACCCATTTGACCAAATGAAATAATTCCTTTAGAAACATATTCTCCTAAAAAACCGCCTAAAGGCCCTAAAACACATAAAGAAAGCGGCAGCATAATTGCAATAGTTAAAGTTGGGGCAAAGATTGTTCGCAAGGATGCCGTTATATGCTTATTAAAGAAGCGTTCAACATACGACATTATCCAAACTGACAATAGAATTGGTACTACACTGCTAGCATAATTCGTTAAATGCATTGGTATACCATAAACTGTAAATGGTTTTCCAGCACTAACAATCTTAACTAACTCGGGATCCAGCATAATTGCCCCTAAGAATATCCCCAAAATCGGTGAAGTACCGAATTGTTTGGCAGAAGTATAGCCAATTGCAATTGGCAGAAAGTAAAATCCAGCATCACCAACAAAACTAAATAAACGATATAGATCACTGTGAACGGAAAGCACATTGAGCATCGTCGGTCCCAAAACCGCAACCAACATTTTAAACATTGAAGCCGCAATCAGCATTGGAATTAATGGGGTTAAACTACCTGCAATTTTGTTTAGAACAGTATTTCCAATATCTTTCCAAGTTTTTTTGATTTTAACTTGATCAATCTGTTTTTCTATCGGTGCTGATTGGCTCAAGTTTCCTACACTTACCACTGCATCGTAAACTTCATTAACAGTTTGACCAATAATAATTTGATATTGGCCGCCAGAACGAGCTACTCCCAATACTTCAGTTAGCTTCTTTAATTCGTCATCTTTAGGAATGCTCATATCCTTCAAATTAAAACGTAAACGGGTCATACAATGTGTAACATTTACGACATTACTTGAGCCCCCAATTAGTTCAATAATTTGTTGTGCAAGATTATTATAATTTTTACTCATCTATTTCCCCTCATTATTAATGGTCTGTGTAACTATTCTTTGAACATATATCATCAAGTAAAATAACTCATCATTCGTACTAGTTGTTCCCAACTTTTGATCGATCTGATTAACAATATTAACCGTACATTGGTAAACCTTAGGATAATTTTGTTTAATACTTTTCCTAACAAATTTACTAGAGCCGTCACTAATTTGCTCATCATGCTCGACCCGTTTTAAGTAATACCTTAAGTGAGTTGCAAAACGATTGAAAATAAACGCATTCCGATCTATTTTTAGATTAAATTCTTTTTCAATTTCTTTAATTGTTAACTCGACAATATAATCAAAATTGTTTTCACTAGATTGCTGGCTTGTAAGCAATTGAGAATTAATAAAATGCATTGCAATTGCAATAACCTCTTCTTGAGGCAGCTGGATATTTAGCTGCTGCTTAATTTCCTGGACTGCTATTTCACCTACCCGATATTCATCAGGATAAAAAGTCTTGACCTCATAAGTGAACGGATAGTCTATCTCGAGCCCTTTTTGCATCCGTTCTATCGCAAAATTAAGATGATCAGCTAAACTAAACATAATATTTTGGTTAAGATCATGTTGAAGAATCACTTGGGCTTGCTTCACAATTTTTGCACTGACTTGCAGAATATCATCCGGAATTTCTTTAATTAACTTAAAGTTACTCGTATCAACTCGATAAAAAGTCATTTCTATTTTAGTCAAGTCAGTTAATTCATACGGTACTTTAGGAAAACCAATCCCTTTACCAAAAGCAATCAATTCATCCTGATTATCATCTAGACAAATTGCTACATTATTATTAATCTTTTTGATAACTTGCATTAAACAAGCCTCTCTTTTAAATAAATTACTGTGTCACTAATAAATCATTACTTTTTACCTTACTGCCGTACTCTTCAGCCAGTTGCCATTGCTGATGGTCCGAACTAAGTTTCGTAAAAATAACCATAGTAGTTAAGTTCGCTTGCTTTGACTCCAAAACCTCTCGATCAAGCTCGATGACTGCTTGACCTTGAGTAACAGAATCACCCTCATTAACCAAAGCTGTAAAGCCCTGACCTTTTAAATTAACTGTATCAATTCCAATATGCAGTAAAACTTCATCTTGATCATCAGTAACCAAGCCTACAGCATGTTTAGATTCGGGTAAAGAAACTATTTTAGCAGACACAGGCGCATAAATTTTAGTGGTTTTGCTGTCAGGAATAATCGCGAAGCCGTCTCCCATTAATTTTTGTGAAAATACCGGATCAGGAACTTCTGTCAGGTTAATTAATTTACCCGTAAGTGGTGCAGTTACTGTAAATTCATGAGTTTTCTTTTTAAATAAATTAAACAAAATATCCTCCGTAAAACAAAAAAACTCTTCGAAACATTACTATTAGTCAAAAAAGATTAACTAATGGTAATGCCTCAAAGAGTAACAATCCATTTTTTAATAAAATTAGTTTATCATTGTTCTATTTTTTATGCAACCGGTTTAAAAAAGCAAATCTACTATTCTAAATTTGCATGCCGCGCAAACATCGTCTCATCAGTTTCACCTGTTAAGTCCATTAACTCCATAACTAATGCATCATAAGTTAACCAGCTAAGCTGCTCAAACAGGGTCCCCATTGGCTGCTCTGAATTAGCAGTATCAGTATCTGCTGACTCGTTCTTAGGAGTACCACCGGGGATTTCAATCATGCAATCTGCGATCTGTCCAATTTCTGAGTCTGGATAAATCGTTAATAATGCCACTTGGGCACCAATCTGCTTAGCTTTTTTGGCATTAATCACTAAACTGCTGGTACTTCCTGAACCAGAACCAATTAGTAACAAATCACCCGACTGAATTGCTGGCGTAGTAGTTTCACCTACAAAATAAACGATCAGTCCCAATTGCATTAACCGATTAGCAAAACCTCGCGCCGCAAAACCAGAGCGACCTGCACCTGCAATAAAAATTCTTTGAGCTTGATAGATCAACTTAGCGGTTGCCTCTATCTGAGCTGCATCAATTTGCTTACCATATTTACTAATTTCTGCCACAATAATTGGTAATTTTGCTGTTTTCATATTATTGATGAATCCTTTGTGATATTTCTTTGGCTGCTGCCACTGGATCAGCTGCATGGTTAATGCCACCACCCACAATGATAATGTCAGCACCAGCTGCAACATACTGATCAACAGTCGCTGGCTTAATGCCACCAGCTACCGAAATTAACATGTCACCACTGACAGCTTTAACTTCTTTAAGCGCGTTTAGCGGAGTTCCGCCAGCTGCTTGTTCATCAACGCCAACATGCACACTGATGCTGTCAACACCAAGACGCTTTAATTCTGCTACTCGCCTAGTTAAATCATGGGCATTAATCGTATCAACGAAGACCTTTTTATTATTTTTGGCAGCAGTTTGAGCACACGCCTTAATCGTCAAATCATCGGTAATTGAGACAACCGTACAATAATCTGCTCCCGCGTCAAAGGTTAATTGAGCTTCATAATCACCTGCATCTGCAATCTTAGTATCAGCTAAAATTTCCTTTTCTGGGAATCTTTTCCTAAATTCACGTACGGCATGCATCCCTTCGTCAATAATAAATGGAGAACCAATTTCAAAGATATCTACATAATCCCTGACCTTTTCACCCAAAGCCAATGCATCAGCTAAGCTAATGTCATCAAGTGCCAATTGTAATTTCATCTGTTATCCTCCTTGGTTTTCTAAATCGCTTACAACAAAATAATACCATTTTTATGTATATTTGCAACTTTTATTTGTAAAAATACACATTTTAGGACAAAAATTGCATATTATCCTCCAATTAGTTAAGATAATTCTTAGTAGCGTAGGGCTTGAGGAGAATCATGATGGCAAACAAATCACTAGACCGGCAGAATAAGTTGGTACAATACATTTCGGAAAATGGCACAGTTAAAATTAGTACCTTAGCTAAAATATTCTCAGTTTCTAGAGAAACTATTAGAAGAGATATTCTGCAACTTGAAAAAGACGGAAAAATCACTAAATGGTTTGGCACCGTAATGCCAGTTAATGACTTTAATATTCCAGCTGTTGAACAGCGCATGACTGTCAACCAAAGTCAAAAAGTGGCTATTTGCAACAAAGCACTAGAATATATGCCAAAATCAGCAGTTATTTTCATTGATGCGGGCAGTACGCTACTGTGGCTTGCAAAAGCCTTAAAGAACAAAAGTGGTTATACTATTCTTACTTCATCAATCCCCGTCATCAATGAACTTGCTGCTAGCAAAAATCGGATTATTATTCTAGGCGGAGTTATTGATCCTGCTACGATGTCGGTCATGGGCACACAAACATTAGAGTTTCTCAATACCATTAAAATCGACACTGCCTTTTTAGGGACTTCCGGCTTTGCCAAACATCAGGGTCCAACCGGTAACAGCTTTAACGATGGCGAAATCAAGCAAAAGATAATGCAAAATAGTCAAACGAAGATTGTTTTAGCAGATAGTTCTAAAGCTGTTTATACCTCGTTAAGTCAATACTCATCTTGGGATAAAATCGACTTGCTAATTACCGATAATAATCTCCCTGCAAAAACATTAGAAGACTTGCAACAAAAAGTAACGGTTATTCGTAGTAAAGCTTAAAATTGTTTTTTCGCACAAAAAAGGCAAAATTCTCAAATTGAATTTTGCCTTTTTATCTATTTTTCTAAAGTTGCCATTTGCTTTTGGTAATCTGCAATAATTAACTTGACATTTTGCTTACCGCGATGTCGTCCATAGGCAATTATCAGTGCTCCAATAGCACCAATACCTGTCATAATCGTCCCGATAACGAATAGCCACGTGGTTTTTTGATAAAAATAGTAACCAAGAACAAAGCCAATAGCACCAATCGTCAAGAAAAACTGTAACCAATATTGCAAATTCTGCAACATCTTTTTTTGAAAACTTACTTCATCTTGATAACCTTTTGTCAGTTCTGCAGCAGTCATCAACTTAACTTCTTTCTTAATAAAATTAGTACTTCAAACCTGGGTTAAATACACCTAAGACTACCCCAACAAAGGCAACCCCGATTAAGATAATCATCGTCCAAATTGCTGAAACATGCTTCTTAGCCATTAACCACCAACAAAACAGTGTCACAATGACTGTCAATAGTCCTGGAAAGATCCCATCAAGCTGCTTCTGTAAATCCAAGAAAACTTTGCCAGTGCTATCCTTTAATTGTAAAGAAGTAGTAACGTTAACCCAAGTAGCTAACACACCACCAACAACCATGCCACCGACAATGGCAATGGCGCGGCGAACAGCTTTACCTTGTTTACCAACTAAGAAGTTAACTGCTTGGTCACCCAGTTTATACCCACGGAAATACAAGAAGCGTTGACCAAAATAAGCAATTAAATCCCAAACGACAATGTAGAAGATTGCACCGACTGGTGAGCCGTTGCGTGACATCCCTAACGCAATTCCTAACAAAATTGGAATCAAGGTACCATCAATTAATGAGTCACCAATACCAGCGATTGGACCCATTAGACCAGCACGCATGTCATTAATCGTTTGACCATCAATTCCAGTACCGTTGGCACGAGCTTCTTCCAGACTGGCAGTGGTCCCAACGATTACTGAACCAAGCATTGGGTTAGTATTAAAGAAAGCCGTATATGCTTGAATATTATCTTTTTGTGCTTTGGCATCATTAGGATATAACTCTTTAATAACCGGCAACATTGAACACAGGTAGCCAAAAGTTTGCATATGCTCCTGTGAAAAACAAGTTAAGGCACCCCAGAACCACAAGTTAAAAGATTTGCTTAAAGTCTTATGACTTAGCTTTTTTGTATCAGTATTTTCCATTATTAAATGTCCTCCTCTTCTTCATCGTCATCTACTGGAACATCATTGGCCGCGGCAGTTTGCGCACCGGAGCCCGAATTGTCTGAACCTTTAGCCATTTCAATTTCGTACATAATTACTGCAAACAGTAATGATATAACAGTAACTGCAACCAAGTTTAAGTGAAGTGAGGCTGCTAGCGTAAAACCAACTAAAAATGGAATAAAGTCTAAAGCCTTATTGATAATTTGCCGTAATAAAATCGCGATTCCGACACATGGTAACATAGCTCCAACCGTGAACAAGGTCTTCATTGGAATCCCGTCCATTGGCAGTGCCGTTCTCAAAGCAGTAACTGCTTGAGCACCGAAGTGAGTCATTAACATCGTTGGTAAGAATGAAAATACCAAGTGTGATAACCATGGCCAACCAAAGTTGACCCCGTAAAGATTATTTAACTTACCTTTTTCAATATCTTTCCAGCCAAAGGCTTGCCAAACCAAGTTTAGAAATGCTACTGCATAAAACAGCACTGAACCTAACGTCCCTACTAATGTAGCCAACGATTTAGCCATATTAGCAGCGTTAGCTCCCATCGGATTTAAGCCACGTGATGAAATTGCCACCATTGCTAAAGGAATCCCAATATAAGAAATCGCCCGGACATCAGCTGCAACCGTACCACCTGGAGTAACTAGAGCAATATAAACTAATTGCGTGGCAACCCCACAAGCAATTCCTAAAGGAATGTTTCCTAAGACGATCCCACAAACTAGTCCACCCACTAGTGGTCGACCAATTGTATAATTACCTACTGCTTGACCAGCCATACAGGAATTTGAACACAAACATGCAAAAAAACCTAAAATGGCTGCTTGAAACCAACTAATTGTCATTTTCTTCTCCTTCTTTATAGAATTTTATTTAATAACCAAATTTTCCTTTAAACTTATCCCAATACCCCAATTGCTTGTCTGGCAACAAGGCAAAGTGGACTTTATAACCTTTTTGACTGATTGCTTCAAAGGCATCACCTTCTTCTTGCGTAAAGGACTGATTACTGCCTAGCTTAATTGCGCCATCGCGGTCATTTCCTGGTCCAACGATCAATTCTTTTTGATCACTAGGAACAAAATTAAGATCGACCAGAATATGTTTCATATCCAATGGATTCTTAGTAATCACAAAGTAGCGGGTTGCAGAATTTAAAACCTTATCCTGCACTTTTTCAAAATGATCCATTGTCCAGACAAAGGTCTTTTTACCCTGATCTTCACCAGCCGATTTATAGGCTGATTTTAAAATTTGATTAGTCGCTGCCTTATCATTCACAGCAATAATCCCGTCACATGGACGTTCCTTAGCCCAACGAGTCGTGATCAACCCGTGAATAATCCGATCATCAACTCTAATTAATGAAACTACCATTTTTCTTCCTCCTAAAAGTTAAATATCATCTTCATCAGCTGCTTGCGCCTCAGGTTCGTACTGCTTCATAGCAGCTTGACCCTCACTTAAGGCAGTCTGAACAATCTTTTCCTTAGTCATAATATCTAATGAAACTGCTGCTGTAAGTGCCATTGAGAAGTTCATCCCACCCAAAACAACTGCGTTTTCCAGATAGTTATGATTGGCAAAAGCCGCTAAAAAAGTTGTCAGCGGACTGCCGCCAATAATATCTGCTAAGACGATAAATTCATCATCAGCTGCAAACTGTTGCTCCTGCAAAAAGGCCTCTACTTGTTGGTTAAAGTCTGCTTGAGAATCCCCATTATGCAGGCACAAAGCAAAAGTCTTCTTCACAGCATCGCCAGCAAACATTTCCAGTGAGGTTCTGACACCTTCTGCAAATTGACCATGCGAAACTAAAATTAAATATTTCACTGCCTTTATTCCTCTCTTCAATTAAGATAAATTAAAATTATCATAATTTTTGGATACGCTACCAGTGCTAAATGTCACTAAACTATGAGTGACAAATGTCATTATCTGTAAGTGCTTTCTAAAATGTCGTTGAATGTCGTCTTAGTTTCGGCGATAATTAGGAAAAGACTAGTGAGTATTTTAGTTGGTAGGGTATGGACAATGAAATTCACGCATGCAAAAAAACAGCCTAAAAATAATTCCCATAGACGAGTACCTCTACTCGTTGGCGGCGAACTTTTTGCAGCTGTCTTTTTTATTTTATTAGTTTGGCTATTATTTATCGTTAATCCCAGTCAAAAATCCCAAGTTAAGATTGGTTCAACCTATATGACGATGAACAACAACTTTTTCCCGGTTTTAAATGAACAGATTGCTAATTACGTTGAAGATCATCACGGTAAATTATATAATCGCGATCCGGCGCTCATTGTTGATAAACAAGTTGAAGAAATCGATTCTTTTATTGCCAAAGGTGTTAATGCCATTATTATTAATCCTGTTGATGGTAATAGTGATAAAATTCTGGCCGCTTTACATCGCGCTAAAAATAAAGGAATTAAAATCGTAATGGTTGATTCGCAAATGAAATCAGACCGGGATGCCGATTGCGTTATTTTATCCGACAATTATAAAGCCGGACAATTGTGCGCTAGGCATCTCCTAACTCATAAAAAGCATGCTAAAATTTTACTACTTGAGCATTATTCCGCTTATTCTGCTAATAATCGGATTCAGGGCTTCACAGATACAATTAAGCAAGCACCTAATCGTAAGAATTTCCAAATCGTCAAAAAAATAAACACTTATGGTCAATCAGAAATCACTTTGCCATTAGTTGAAAAAGCTCTTAAGCAAAAGCCAAAATTCGATACAATTATGGCACTAAACGACCAAGCAGCAGTGGGCGCACTTGCCGCAATTGACGAAGCTAAAATTAAACGAAAAATCAATGTTTACAGCGTTGATGGCTCAGAAAATATGAAAAAACTGCTTGGCGTCAATCCGAATGCCATTGCTACTTCGGCCCAATCGCCAATCAATTTAGGTAAAGCCTCGGTAAAGACTGCTTACAAATTAATTGCCGGTAAACAGGTTAAACATAAAATTATTTTGCCTGTTTATCTAATCACTAACAACAATATCAATAATTACAATGTTCTGGGGTGGCAATGATGCCCAAGTTTAAGCACTTAATCATTCTGCGCCGAATGATGTTATGGCTAAATTTTTTCGCTATTTTATTCAATGCCACTTTATTTACCTATACAACAGATTATGTTATCAAGACTGGTCAATCATACCAACTATTAACTTCCTTAAAGCATATTCCGGATTCGCCACAAGCCATTTTTTGGCAAAGTAGTATCAGCTTTCTCATTTTAGCAAGCCTGATGTTTATTCATCATCATAATCATCACTTTAATCATAATTCTGAACTGAACAATTTGATTTTGTTAGCAGAACTTTTATTTGCAATTGTGGTCTTTATCTCACTGAGAATGACTTATAATGGTGTCTTTTTATTAATTTTTGTCGACTTCATTATTAGTAACCGCAATCAGTATAACTTTCACGACTATCTGATCTGGATCCTGGTTGCAATTAGCCTATTGCTGATCTTATTGGTCACTGACTATTCAATTATTAGCCATCTGTTAACTTTGCCGGATCTAACAACTTATTTAAGTTTTTTACCTGCTCAAATTGGCTCTACCCTCATCTTTTGGAAAAATTTTATTTCAACTTTCAACTTAACTTTTTTCATCTTAATTTTGATTTATTTTGCTATTTTCCAATTAAATCAAGAAAATGACATCCAAAATAAATTGAAGTTAGCTTCCAAAGCCAATGATGAATTAAAAAATTATGCCGCACTCTCCGAACACATTGCCCAAGATCGGGAACGTAAACGTATTGCACGTGATTTACATGATTCAGTCGGTCACGTACTAACCGGGATTGATGCTGGAATTGACGCTAGTTTAGTATTAATCGACATTGACCATGCCGCAACCAAAAAGCAACTTGGTAAAATCCAAGTTGCAGTTAAGCAAGGGATTAAAGATGTCCGCAAGGCGCTCAATCGCATTCGCCCAGGAGCACTTAAGAATTATACGTTAGCCGAATCCTTACGCAAGATGTTACAAGAATACGCCGAACTGTCACAGATTAAAATTAATTTTAACTATCACTGGGGAACAACCGATTTTGAAAAAACTACTGAAAACGTGATTTTCCGGATTATTGAGGAGTCAATTACTAATTCCTTAAGACATGGCCACGCTGATGAAATCACCATTAACTGTACTATTTTAGAACAACATCGCTATCAGCTATTAATCAAAGATAATGGTTCTGGTACCCCTAAAATCAAGCCTGGTTATGGCATTACCCAAATGAAAGAGCGAGTCGCAATTATCAACGGTAAAATTAGTTTTGATGGTAGTAACGGATTCGTGACTAAAGTTGAAATTCCAATGGAAGGAGAAATAAATGATTAAAATTATGATCGCAGATGACCAACAACTGATCAAGGATTCACTTAAGATTATTCTCAATGCTAATCCCGATTTTACGGTAATTGATACTGTTAATAATGGTCAAGAAGTTTTAACCAGCTTAAAAAAGCGGCAACCAGATATTATTCTCATGGACGTCCGTATGCCGAAGATGGATGGCACAGTTTGCACTAAATACGTGAAAGAACAATATCCTCAAATCAAGGTCATTATTCTGACTACTTTTGATGATGATGATTTTATCTTTAGTGCCTTAAAGTATGGTGCGTCAGGTTATCTGCTCAAGGGGGCATCAACTGACGAATTATACGAGGCAATCAAGACGGTCTATCATGGTGGAGCAATGATCAATCCCAATATTGCAGAAAAAGTTTTCAAGTTATTTTCCAAGATGGCCCAAGCTAATTATGCAATTCGCGTTAATGATAAAGACACTAAAAATTTTTCTAAACAAGAATGGACTGTTATCCAGCAGGTAGGCTTCGGCTTATCTAACAAAGAAATTGCTGCTAAATTATTTTTGTCTGAAGGTACAGTACGTAACTACATTTCCCGAATTTTAGATAAATTACAACTGCGCGATCGTACCCAACTTGCGATTTGGGCTGTCCAAACTGGTGTTACAAGTGAGCCAATTGGTGATGACGATGACTCGAAAAAATAAACTGATTTCCCTAACTGTCATTATTTGCTTAATCACTGGTGCAACTTTTTGGTATCACCATACACGTGCCCAGCAAAAAACACTAACTATCGGTCTTTACACTAGTAGCAGTTGGAACGTGCCCAATGGCCACCAATACCACGTGATTGATTACGCAATTAAAAAGTTTAAGCAACAACATCCCGATATTAAAATTAAATATGAAAGTGGTATTCAACAAGATGAATATCGTAATTGGCTTAGTGAAAAAATCATCGAACATCAAACCCCTGATTTATTAATCGTACCTAATCAAGACTTTAATTCCTTAGCCAGTGAAGGCGCCTTTAAAGACTTGACACCGATGATGAAACAGGAAAACTTTAATAGTCAAATTTTTTATCCTAGTACGCTAAAAGCCGGTCAATATCATGGTCAACAGCTAGCTTTGCCATACGAAGCCAATCCTACACTAATGGTTATGAATAAAACGTTGCTAAAAAAACTACAGGTATCCTCTCCGCAAGAGAACTGGACGCCACAGCAATTCTATCAACTTTGTCATCAAATAGTGCAATCTAATCAAAAGAAGCAATATTATGGTGTCACCAGCAGTTATAATTGGCAGGATGCACAACTGGCATACGGTAACGAATTATTTAGTAAAACCGATGGTAGTGTACAACTGGCAACTGATAAAGCACGTAAGGCCTTCTCTTTGGTCGAAAACCTAACCAACGATGTTTCTTCTTATAATGTTACTTCCCAGCTCTTTGATAAAGGGCGTGTCGCCTTTATGCCCCTAGGCTTAGCACAATATCGTACTTATACTTCCTATCCATTTCATATCACACGCAACAACAATTTTTTATGGGAATGTACCAAAATGCCTAGTAAACTAGCGGCACATTCAACTCCGATGGAAACTTCGATGTTTGCCATTTCTAGCAAAGCCAAGAATCCTGCGGCAGCTTGGGATTTCATGAAATTATTATGCACCAATCAGGATGTCCAATATGAGGTAATGAAGACTAACATGGGGGCATCAGTATTGCCTAGTGTCGTTAAGAGTCGAGCTGCTCAAAAAATTTTAGACGAAAAAGTCATTGATTACCATAACTTAACTGTTAAAAAATTAGACTCTATTATGCGTGATGGTGCGGTCTATCCCAAATTTAAGGATTATAACCATAAATGCGAAGAACTCGATTACAAAATCCAAAATGCGCTAAAAGCAGGAAATCTAGAAACTCAATTATTTAATATTCAATCACAAATTAATCAAAGTGAGGAAAAATAGTAAATAAAAGGTCTTTGACCCTAGCGTCAAAGACCTTAATAAGAAGTTTTTGCAAGCTGATTAATACCTGCAAGTAATTCTCATATTCATATTATAAATTATTATTTAAAGTTAACCCGTTTAACATATTGCTCTTTGCCAACTATATAATATCTTTTACCATGAAGCTTGACACTACTGCCATAAGTTCTAACCTGCTTGTTGCGCTTTAGATGTTTACCTTTAATCCGTTTGCCATGTTGATTATAGACATATGCATTATGCTTTAATTTGCGCTTGGTGCCAGAAATATTTCCCGCAGCTAAATACCGATCGTTAGCTAAAACATAGTATTTTTTACCGTTAATCGATTTAATACCGTATGTTTTTACAGTTTTACCTGCCTTGACTTTCTGTACTGTTTTCTTACCAGCTTGATCATAGACATAGGCGTTATGCATCACTATCTTTTTTGTTGCTTTGGACTTAGGTTCAGTACTAGTAGACGTTACTTTATCATCAGGCTTAGGTTCTTCTTTAATTGGCTGTTTAGAACTAGTCTCCGGCTGAGTTATAGTAGGCCTAGTTGGTTGATCAATTGGTGGCAAAACTGGTTCAGGTACTGAAGTCGGTTTATTATTAGTTGGTTTATCAGGATTATTGGGATGCTCATCTGGCACTGTTGAAGTTGGCTTAGACTGTCCCTCATAGCCAATTAACTTGGGACCTACTTCTTGATAACTGACATCAAACTGATTAGTTTGCTGATCATCTTGAGCTGAAATCTTCACGTCTTGAACATTATTAACACAAAACCGGCCCATTGTGGCTGCTTGTCCGTTAGAGAAAAACAACTCAATGGAAGTTTTATCAGTATAAAGCGTTAAGGTAAAGTCCTTAGTATCTTTTAACCCAGAATCATTCAGATAGCCACGACCATCAGCTAAACCATCACGATAATATTTAGCTGCTTCACCTGATAACTCACTACTTTCGCCATCAATCCGATATTTACCTGTTGCTGGATCAAAAATGATGACATTATGATCTTTACCTTGAGTAAATTCGAGTTTGATACTGCCTTGGTAGTTTGCACCATTATTAGTCGAAAAGTGCAACTTATATTTACTATTAGCTGGCTGCTTAGTCAAATTTAACAAATCGTAATACTTATTGGGAAGAGCTGCTTGTTGGCCAACCTTGCCACTTTTCTTTGTAATATTACCTGTTTCAAGACCTTCCGTAATTGGCGTGTTAGCAATTGTTAAGTCATTATTAAGAGTAAGCTTACGCGCTAGAGTATACGCGCCAAGCCGCGTCGAATCAGGATTATTACCGTTTTGATTAGCTTTAATGCCTGAATTGGTATAGCTCCAATTACCAACCCATCCCATCGTAATAAGTTCAGAATCGGCATGAGCCAAATCATCACTTCCGTTAAAGTTAGCACCATAATAATCAGTTCCTTGATCTAATCGTTTGGCATCAGTTTCTGGAACAAAAATACCGTCTTTATCCAAATGACCCACTGTGTAATAAGTACCAGTTGTTTGCCCAGCATTGGGAGCCTTAGCACCAACAAAGAGCACTTGTTTTACTTGTCCATCAGCAGTTTTCATGCTTCTAACGACTGGACATTCAATCGGTGCTTCAAATGGTAACCCCTTGAGAAAGTCGCTGCTAGGAATTTTACTATCTTTTTGATTAGCCTTTGCCATCTTCCACTTAAGGCCATCAGTTGATTGATAAACTCCAATGTTATTGCCTTCAGCAGTATACATAATTAATTTATCTTGCCAATAAAAGACGGCCGGATCACGTTCATCAAACGGATCAATTGAACCCCCAGGCCAACTATGATCCAAAATAGGTTTCTTATCATTTAGCGGATGACTAAAGGTCTTACCATCATCATCGGACCAAGCTGCCCAAATATTCTGTTGATAATCCTTATTGCGCAATCCTGAAAAATAGGCTACTTTAGCTCCCTTAGGCACGTCAGTAATCTGACCATTGTTGGTAATAATTGTGCCTGTCCACGCACTACCCCAAGTATCATCGATATCACCATGCAAATCCTTAATTGCCACTGTTGGCTGACTAAAATGAACAAAATCTTTGGTGGTTACTCGTAGCCAATTTTGCCGAAATCCAGTATTACCTAAGATAACCTTACCGGTATAAAGATAGTAAATATCATACTCTTGATTTTTCTGATCATAAATAATCGTCTGTAAGTCGTTTGACCAATTATCAGCAGTATTTAAATGATAAGAGTTTTCACGCTCTGACGACGTTGCTGATGGATTTAGATAAGTAAAGCCATCATCGGTATAACCATTAGAAACTGCCGATTTATTTGCATTAGCAATTGACCTACTTTGCTGGACACTAGCTAATACATTGGCATTAACCGCTTTAGGATGGCTAACTATGCCCAAACTTAAAAGTGTTGCTACTGCAATTGAAGTACCTAAACAATATTTATTATAATTCACTATTTTCCTCCCATAAAAAGCGTTTACTTTTTAATTTAATTATAAGCATTAAATAACAAAAATTACAGATGATAAATGTAAATATTTCGTTAAAAATAGCTTTTTTGCAGTTTTAAATAACAAATATTTCCAGCAATGCTAAAAAATCACTTACAACACATCGTAAGTGGTTTTTTAATTAGTTAAATTTAGACTTAAAAGTTAGCTTGCTTAACATATTGCTCTTTGCCAACTATATAATATCTTTTACCATGAAGCTTGACACTACTGCCATAAGTCCTAACCTGTTTGTTGCGCTTTAGATGTTTACCTTTAATCCGTTTGCCATGTTGATTATAGACATACGCATTATGCTTTAATTTGCGCTTGGTGCCATCAATATTACCTGCAGCTAAAAATTGATCATCAGCTAAAACATAGTATTTTTTACCGTTAATCGATTTAGTGCCATAAGTTTTTACCGTTTTGCCTGCTGGAATTTTCTGGGCTGTTTTCTTACCAGCTTGATTATAGACATAGGCATTATGCATCACCGTCTTTTCAGTTTCTTGCTGTGCAATCGTTGTAGGGGACTCCGGTTCAGAAACAGCATTCTCTTTAGCGGGTTGCTTAGGTACATTAGTTGTACTGCTTGATTCAATATTAGGTTCTACCTTAGCTTCATAACCTACTAATTTAGGCCCAACTTCCTGATAACTAATCTCAAACTGATTATTTTTTTGCTCATCTTGGGCTGAAATTTTTACATCTTGAATATTATTAACACAGAAGCGACTCATTGTGGCAGCTTGTCCATTAGAAAAGAACAGTTCAATAGAAGTCTTATCAGTATAGACAGTTAAACCAAAGTCTTTAGTATTCTTTAGGCCAGAGTCATTAATATAACCTAAGCCGCTTTCCAAACCATTCTGGTAATAGTTGGCTGCATCACCTGATAATTCGCTGCTCTTACCATCAATTCGATACTTTCCAGTAGTCGGATCAAAAATGATAACATTGTGATCCTTACCTTGAGTAAATTCAATGCGAACTGCACCTTGATAATCTTGATCATCTTTTGTGGCAAAATGAAGCGTATATTTACTATTAGCGGGTTGCCTAGTCAAATTTAATAGCTCGTAATAATCATTTTCACCCTTTACTTGCTCACTTACTTTGCCATCTTTACTTTCAGCCTTACCGGCTTCAAGCCCGGTCGTAATCGGTACACTTTTCAGTGTTAAGTCATTATTAAGGGTAATCTTGCGCGCCAAAGTGTAGGCACCTAGCCGCTTAGAGTTAGGAGCATAACCATTTTGATTGGCCTTAATCCCAGAGTTAATGTAATTCCAATTACCAACCCAACCCATTGTAATCAGATCAGAATCGGCATGAGCTAAATATTCACTACCGCTAAAGTTAGCACCATAATAATCAGTTCCCTGATCTAGCCGCTTAGCATCAGTTTCTGGAACGAACATTCCATCATCATCTACGTGACCAACAGTATAATAAGTTCCAGTCGTTTGATTAGCTCCAGGAGCCTTGGATCCGACAAAGAGAACTTGTTTTACTTTCCCATCAGTAGTCTTCATACTCCTAATTACAGGACATTCAACTGGCGCTTCAAATGGTAAGCCCTTAAGAAAATCCTTGCTAGGAATCTTACTGTCTTTTTGACTTCCCTTAGCATTCGCCCAATTAATTCCATCCTCTGATTGATAGACCCCAATATTGTCACCTTCTGCTAGGTACATCATGAGCTTACCTTGCCAATAAAAGACTGCTGGATCACGTTCATCAGAGCGATTAATGGACGTCCAATCCCAATAATGGTCTAGAATAATCTTTTTATCGTTCAATGGATGACTAAATGTTTTACCATTGTCATCGGACCAGGCTGCCCAGACATTTTGTTGATTATCTTTATTGCTTAAACCGGAGAAATAGGCAACTTTAGCTCCTTTGGGCACACCAATAATCTGACCTTGATTGGTAATAATTGATCCTGTCCATGCACTACTCCAGGCATCACCAATATCACCGCTTAAATCCCTTAGAGCCGTAGTCGGTTTAGAAAAGTGAATAAAATCTTTAGTAGTTACACGGTCCCAATTTTGTTGTTTACCCGTATCACTATTAGTTACATTTGCAGTATGCAAATAATAAATGACATATTCCTGATTTTCCTCATCGTAAATAATCGTCTGTAAGTCGTTAGACCAATCTCGATCAACATTCAAATGATAAGAATCTTCTCGCTCAGGCGAAGTTGCCGTCGGCTTTAAAAAAGTAAACCCATCATCACTATAGCCATTTGACACATACTTACCATCAAGCAGTGGATCAGACTTGCCTGGTTGATTGTCTTGTAAAAGTACACTCGGAATGTCACTTGCTTGAACATCATTGGACATACTCGTCAATCCTAAAGTTAATAGTACTGCCGCTGCAATTGACGTGCCTAAATAATATTTATTACTAGTCATTATTTCCCTCCTATTTTTAAAACGCTTTCTTATTAATTTGATTATAAACATTAAGTAACAAAACTAACAGATGATAAATGTCACCAATTTGGTTAAAATAGTATATTCTACTTAAAGTTCAATCTTTTTTAATAACAAATATAACCTGATACAATTAAGCAACAAAGGAGGAGTAACAATGAAAGAAAATAAATTTTTTACTATTTTAGGTTGGGTAGCTTCAGTAACGGGAATTCTGATGTACGTTTCCTATATTCCCCAGATCATTGATAATTTGCACGGGGCTAAAGGTAATCCAATTCAACCGCTGGCCACCGCAATCAATACTTTCTTATGGGTGATTTATGCCCTTTTTAAAAAGGAACGCGATATTCCACTAGCCGTGGCCAATATGGCTGGTGTAGTCTTTGGACTGATTGCCTTTTTCACGGCAATTTAATTCTGATATTGAAAATAATAAATAAAAAATATAGCAAAATAACTTAATTACGTAGTATAATGATTTTATTATATTATTACAGAAAGCGCATAGAAGATGAAAAGGAAAAAGTTATTAGTAGTACTAGCCTCAGTAGTTTTAGCTACAAGTAGTATAGAAACCATAGCAATAGCACCACAGAATATTCAAGCAGCACAGAATATTATTTGCTAGATCATGATTCTTCACAATATGATGCTAATGGGAATATTCAACCTAACGCTATCGTTAAAGCTGGGTTCAAATTTTATCCTACTTCATCACCTATCAAGACCATAAATGGGCAACAATTTGTCGGTTTTAACAAAGTTTATGTGCCACTTAGCGAAGTTAAACCGGTTTACTCATCAGCTACAACTAGTAATAAGCCAGCACCAGCAGCAAATATCAACCCAACTGTTAATACTTCTGATGCTGAGAACGTAGCAACACCCGTTAAGGTTCCTATCTCAAAAACCAAAACTAAGAAGAAAAAAGCTAAAAAGCATGCATTAATCGGTGACAAGCATGGAATTGTTAAGCATTTCACCCTTCCTAAAAGTTGGCAAAGAACAAATTATAAGAAACCTTGGTATGCTAGCAAAGGTTATTGGGGACCTAAGCTATTAGTATATCCAAGTGCACTTGAATATCCAGCAAGTAACCTTGGAATACCTTTATGTGTTACTGGAAAGGTTAAGGGAACTAATAAATATCCGTGGCAAATGTCCAAGACCTGGAAAACTAAGCAAAGAGACATTGATGGCAGATCTATTTTTGCACATTATGCAAGATGCAAATGGCGTAAACTACATGGTCATAAGTGGGTAACACTATGCAGTATTTACGAAGCTAAACCAACCTCAGATGTTAGTCAAGCAATAACATGTCACTACGAAAAAATTGGCGGAAAGAAACACAAAGTTCTATTTTGGGGAACTTATGGTGGAAAAGTACGGTATCAATATTTCACTTCAAAACGTTTAGCAAAGAAATATGGTCATCATAAGTTTGCTGACATGCATTACTCATCAAAATTTAAATAGTATGAAAAAGCTCGGCTAAAATAGTCGAGCTTTACTTTCTCTATTACACTATAATAGTCAAGAAAAGAGGCTAGATATGATCAAACAAGCAGGGCTTGAATAACCTTAACCTTGACATATCTAAAAATATGAAAAAATTAATTTATCCAGTTATTATTACTGAAGAAAATGATGAAGATGGTCACTACTTTGGCGTTAGTTCTCCCAATATTGAGGGTATGGTAACCCAGGGAAAAACACTAGAAGATGCTGTATATTGGGCTGAAGATGCAATTGCAACCATGCTTGAAGGAGAAGAATATCCCAAGCCACAAGATCCACGTACTTGGAAGTTAGAGCCTAATGAATCTGTGGTTTATGTTACAGTTGATATGGAAAAATGGTTGCGTAGCAAATCTCCTAAAATTCGAAAGAACGTTTCAGTTCCAGAATATCTGGTTGATCTTGGGAAAAAAGAAAAAATCAACTTTTCACAACTACTAACAGAAGCGCTAGAAAACAAATTATTGAATGATTAATGCGAGTTTGCGTTGATATGGATACCTACCTTTGTTTTTAGAAAAAGTTAGGACTAACATTGGAGCCAACTGCAGCATTTGGGTATTAAGAATGAACAAAGATAAACAAAAAAGTTTAATAAACTTTTTAGACAGTATTACTCAAAACCCGTTAGATTATAAATATGAAACTGTTTTAGATAACATTATTGTTTACGTATATTCTTTACAAGATTTCCATACTGTTTTAGGCTGGTGTGGAAGTTGGGGAGCATATTTTACATTTAGCACAGTAGAACAGCCAGACGATACTCATAAAGTTGAATATCAAATTGAGATAACTGATTATGATAAGGATCTGTCTAAATATGTATAGCCTATACCAGTAGTAACTTACTAGCCTTGATTTAACTTAAACCTTTAAGATTTCACTCTTAACAAAAAGGTGATACACTATTCTTAGAAAATAGAAGTGCGTCCTCAGACACACAAAAAGCGTGCACTGCAAGTCGATTTCTTGCATGTTGGCTGAGCGATCCCTAATGGATCGCTTTTTGTTTCTTTTAAAAAAATAAAATCGTGTCCTCAAGGACACGATCAGACAAAAAATTTTATCAAAATTGAATTAAGCAAAAATCATGTTAGTTTTTCTACTTCGCTTCCTGCGCAAAGAATCCTTTTAGTCATAATAAAAAGACAGGTACAAAACCACCTGTCTCCCAATAATATTACTTAAGTAGTTTAATCAACTTATCTAATATACTATTTATAGCATTTAGCAGATTAGTTGCTTGTTTAAGTAAAAAAATTGTTAGGAAAAGTTTTACAACGTCATTCATCGCGCTCACCTCCTTTCAAGAAAGTTGACTAAACTTTCTTAGAGTTGTGCACTTTAAAAGCGTGCGTATCTATTCTACCAAACAAAATTATACCTTTTCAATAAGCTACGCTATGAAAAGAAAAACATAATATGATATAATTAAGTCAGGAAAAGTTTACACGTTATTCAGTGTAAAAGCGTGCACGCAAGTTTGACCACTTGTAGGTACCTGGAGCAGCCTTAATTGACTGCTTTTTTTATGTAAAAATTCAGTTTCTTTTTAAAAAGAAAATCTTGTCCTCAAGGACACGATCAGAGAAAAAATAAGCAAAAGTCGTGTTGACTAATGCTTATTTTTTTACCATGAAATTTTATCAAAATTGAATTAAGGTTCTAAATCATAATAACCTTTACTGCATAAGCTACAAGATGAGCTTCCCATCAGTTTAACAATATCTTAGAAAGGATTTACACAGCTGCTCAAAAATGGATATCAACAAAAATTCAGAATTAGAAGATATTTTTGCAATATTAAAAACAGTTGCTCCAACTACTACTATTAAAAAAACTACAGGTTCTAATTCTATTGAAATACGCGTACACACAGAAGACGATCTTATAATTTTAATGAACTTAATGGGGGCTATCAGGGGGAGTTTTAATATCCAAGGAAACTCTTTTAAAAATTATGTAGTTAATCTAGCAGATTTTGATGAGGATTGGAAAAATCATCCACAAACTTATTAATATACCAGTTGAACTGCTCTAATCTAGTTAATGTACCATCTAGCCGCTCAATGTTATTAAGTTAGTTGCTCTAGCTTCGGGGAGCCAGAGCACTTAGCGGACTTTTTCTTTGCTATTTTACAAAAATAGCTCGGATTTTCCGAGCTGTTTCTGCTGTTTTACTTGAGCAACTTATCTAAAAGCTTAATAAGCTTATCAAGAATTCGCTCAGTCTTAGTTAAGACCAAATAAAACAATACTAAGGTAAATATGTTTGACACGCTTTTTCACCTCCTTTACGGAAAGCCAGTCAACTTTCCAAGATGGTGCACATAACGTGCATATTTATTTTACCAGATTTGATAATCATGATATACTTACTTTACTAAGGTAATGTGTTTAATACGCAACACATGATGTGCTAAGCAAGTTCAGTCACTTGTAAGGTACCTGGAGCAGTCATAAGACTGCTTTTTTTATTTCAAAATTTTGCTTGCCCTTATTGCCTACCTTTATACCAGTTGACTTGTTCTAATCTAGTTGATGTCATTAAGTTAGTTGCTTTAGCTTCGGGGACCAGAGCACTTAGCGTACCTTTTCTTTGCTAGTTTTTTCAGGTTTAACAATTAGCCCAATTAAGTTTTTTACAAAATAGGCCAAGAAAATCTTGGACTAAATTTGCACCTACTTGAATAACTTAATCGCTTCAACCAATTCATGTAAAATGCCTTTAGTTAGCGTAAAGTATTTGTGGGGAAAATAAAAAATAGAAGATTGCCTTCTGTTAAAATGTAGTTTGAACAAGATTACATTCAGAGAGGTTTTCTTCTATATGATTAGTTTACTACAAGACTTACAACTTTTGCTAGATAATTTAACTACTGTTAGTGTCAACTTTTTGTGGGTAATCTTTTTTTAGCCTTAGTAGTTTTTAAAATTCCTCAATTAGACCGATTAAAAAGGACAGATAGGTTCAAGAATTCTCCACAATAATTACTTAATGCATTTAGGCATACTTAGTAATAAACTTGGCTAGTCCTTCCAAGTCATCATCCGTAATGGTACCACGCTTAATCATATATCGCTGTTCAGATATATATAATTTTTGTATAGCCATAATATCCACATAAGATGGCTTACTTAAGCCTTCAATTTGCCAATCTTTTAACGGATAACGATGTGCCTTTACCGACTTTGATTTGCCTTCATATTTAGAAGTGATTTTAAGCACATCGACTGTGTCATTATCCCTTCCAACTACTAAGGCAGGTCTTCTCTTCCCACCCTCACCTTCAAAATAAGTGACATACGCGTCCACAATATCATTAACATTGAAATTAGTCGTCATCTTCAACCCACTTGTTATATTCATCTACTGTCTTCACTTCTTGTACAGGAAGCAATTTAACAGCATTAGCTAATGATAGAGAGGCTTTCTCATGCCGACTTAGTCTTGCATTAAAAGGTAAACCTCCTTCAGCAGCTACACGTTTATAAAACATAGTAACTGCTGTTGTTGGAGATAAGCCTAATTCGTCAAAAATTTGTCCTACTTCGTTAACTAGATTACTATCCATTTGGATCTGCAATCTTTTTTTACCTGTTGCTCTTTCGACCATTTTCTCAAATCTCCTATTCCAAGCATATTAACTATTATATCATGTTTGAGTGCATAATAATCATTAACTACCACAAATTACTCAAATTTGTTCAATATTAGCTATTTTTATTCCTAAATCTTACACTTCAAGAAAGAAATCTAACTTTCGTAGAATTATCTATGAATTTAAAATTATTTCGATAACTTTAAGATTAAACTGAATTTGGTCTTGTGATAAAATTAACCCATCAACATTCAATTAGTTTATTCGGAGGGTAAAAATGGATACGAAGGGTAAAATAAATTTTAAAGCAACTGAAGATTTAGATAAACGGATTGCAAAGCTAAATGATGATGAATTATCTGAGCGTATCTCAGAGGCAACCGATCCAGAAGATAAAAAGTTTTGGAATACAATTTATAATCGTGCACTTCAATTGCGTCAGGCTAAAATAATTAATGCGAAAGAATTTATAAGATGACTTTGGACTTGTATATCTTTGCCGGAATTAATGGAGCTGGCAAATCTTCGCTGTATAGCGCTTCTACAAGTAAAATCAAAAAAAGTAAACGAGCTAATGCAGATGAAATAGCTAGAGATAATCATTGGGATTGGCATGATCAATCTAAAAACTTTAAAGCAATGAGATTAGAAGTAGATAGAATCTACTCATTTATTGAAAATCATCAAAGCTTTAATATGGAAACAACTTTTGCTTCCTCAAAAAATTCTTACTTAAAAATCCTTAACAAAGCGAAAGATCAGGGCTTTATTACCCATCTTCTCTATGTAGGACTTGGTAGTCCCCAATTGGCTAAGGAAAGAGTACAAGCTAGAGTTGTTAAAGGTGGTCATGGTATACCTGATAAAGTAATCGAAAGACGTTATCCAAAGTCCTTGAAAACTCTATCTGAAATCATATCGTACTTTGATACAGTTGAAATTTATGATAATACATACAAATTTGAGCGTATTTATAAGAGAGATGGTAACAAAATAGACGTTATCGATGGTTATGAGTCTGTGCCATGGGCAAAACAAATAATTAATAAAGATAAGATGTTGTTAAATTTACAGTGATTTAGCTTGATAGAATCGTTAAATACCAAATTAATTAAGTAATTTAAAAAGCGTGTTGCACTTCAATGTGAAACACGCTTTTTATGGGTAATAAACTTTTATGCCTGCTGCTTTTTGATAGTTAGCACTTTACACCACAAGCATATCCAGCAATTGTGCTTTAGTCAGTGTTCGCTTAGCCGAGCCACTGATGTTCTCTGCCACTTGACCATCGCGCAGTACTACTAACCGATTGCCATACTTTAGGGCATCTTCTAAGTGGTGCGTAATCATTAGACAAGTCAAATGCTGCTGTGTAATTACCCGATTGGTTTCAGCCATTAACTTGACACTGGTCTTGGGATCAAGGGCGGCTGTATGTTCATCAAGCAATAATAAGTCTGGATGATTCAACGTTGCCATTAAGAAACTCAAAGTTTGCCTTTGCCCACCCGACAAATGTTCCGTTGGCGTATTTAAATGCTCCGTCAGCGAATTGCCAACTGTAGCAGTCAATTGCTCTAATTGTGACTGGTGAGCAGCTAACCCGCGAGCGTGCAAACCGCGATGCTGCCCACGTTTTAACGCTAATAAAATATTTTCTGCCACCGTCATTCTCGGAGCTGTGCCCATCTTAGGATCTTGAAAGACGCGACTGATAAATTTAGTTCTTTTCACTACCGAATCATGATTAATCTCGCGACCAATATGACGAATTTGACCACTGCTAGGGATAATTGTCCCAGCAATCGTGTTGAATAGTGTTGACTTACCAGCACCATTAGCACCAACTACGGTAATGAAGTCACCTTGATTAATCTTCAAGTTAAAGTCATGCAGAATCTTGGCTTCAGCTGGCGTATGTTGATTAACTACGGTGGTTACATTTTCCAGTTCTAGAACAACCTTATTTTCCATTTTGTTTTACCCCTCTGTGCAAAATACCATCTAGCTTCAAATAATGGCGTAAATTCGGTAACATTAAGCAAATTGCTAAAATAATTGCTGAAATCAAGTTCAAGTCATTAGTTGAAAAACCTAGTTGTAAGACAATTAATAAGACAAAACGGTAAATAATACTGCCTAAAGTAACCGCAATTAAGCGCTGATTAAGGGTCAAATAGCCAAAAGCCACTTCGCCAATAATAATTGAGGCCAAAGCAATCACGATAATCCCAATTCCCATGTTAGCATCAGCATAACCATTACTCTGAGCAATTAACGCACCGCTTAAACCAACTAAGCCATTAGAAAGGGTCAATCCTAAAATAGTCATGTTATCCGTATTAATTCCCAGCGAGCGTGCCATTACCTCATTATCACCAGTGACGATGAAGGCCTGTCCCAAGTCAGTATGTAAAAATAAGGCAACCAAGATAGTGATAATAATAATTGTAATGCCACCAATAACTACGGTATCAAAGTAACGCGGCAATTGTTGGAAGAACTTAGCTGAAAAGAGCGTTTTTTGTCCTAATAAAGAAACATTCGAACCACCCATTACATGTAAGTTAATTGATAAGCAACCGGTCATGACCAAAATTCCGGCAAGTAAAATCGGAATCTTACCTTTGGTATAAAGCAATCCAGTGACTAAACCGCCACAAGCTCCACCTAAAAAACCTAGCAAGGTGGCAACTGCTGGACTACATCCCTTAGTAATCGCAGTAACTGTAATTGCTGCTCCTAACGGAAAGGTTCCTTCAACCGTCATATCAGGAAAATTCAAAATTCGAAAAGTTAGATATAAGGCTAGACCTAGAATTGCCCATAACAATCCCTGACCAATACTCGATGTAATTAAACTCATTTGATAATCCTCCCTTTCGCTTTAGCTTGGGCCATAATTTTATGTGGAACAGTTAATCCCAACTTGCGAACTTCTTTTTCATTAATGATGTAGTGACCCCTTTTAATTTTGCTAACTGGATAAGTAGCAGGATTTTTACCTTGTAAAATTTTTGCAGCCATCTTGCCTGCTACGCGGCCCATCTCACGTTGACTAATAGCATATGAAGCCACTCCGCCATCTGCAATCATCGTTTCCGCACATGGAAATATCGGAATGTTAGCCTTATTAGCCACATCAGATAATGTCTTCATCGCCGAAGCCACATTGTTATCGTTAGCCGCATAAACCGCGTCAACCTGCGTTACCATTTGGCTGGCAACCTGTTGGAGATCATTGGTATTAGCAATGGTATACATTTTAGGAGTCAATCCAGCCTTTTTAACTACCTTGTAAAATTGTCTAGCACTAGATTGTCCACCATGATCTGACGAAGTATAAATAATGCCAATCTTCTTAGCATGCGGCAAAATCTGCCGCATCAAAGCTAACTGTTCATTTACTGGATTATCACCAGATGAACCGGTGATGTTAGCACCTGGATGCTGTTCTGATTCAACCAGACCACTAGTAGCAGGATCCGAAATCCCAGCTAAAATAATGGGGGTATCTTTTTTGGCGCTATTGGCTAGTGACTGTGCTGCTGGAGTAGCGATGCCCACCAACATTTCGTTCTTATTAGCCAGTTGTTGCGACATCGTTTTCAGATTGCTTTGGTCGCCCTGTGCATTCAGGAATTCAACCTTGAGATTCTTTCCTTGGGTATAGCCACCTTCCTTAAGACCATCGATGACTCCTTGATGAATTAAATTTAGCGCTGGGTGGGTAATCATTTGCAAGATTCCTACTCGTACTACTTTGGGCTTAGCTGCTTCTTGCTGATTATTTTGAGCTGGCGCAATGGCTAAGTCAAAACCTAAAAAAGCCACAATTGCAGCAATCAATGCCATCATTCGTTTCATTTGTTTCTCCTTGTTTATCTTGAGCAAAATTTTCAACAAAAAAGGCAAACCAGCAATTACTCTGGTCTGCCCAAGGGAGAATCAAAGCCTGCTGCATGTTGTTACCATGCAAGCAAACTTCGTCAATTCAAAAAGTAGTCAGCACGGATACAAACTGTTTGCCAGATCGTATCCGCCACTAACGCGATTACGATCAATCATGCTGGCCTTGCCAAGATGCATTTAATAAGTTAAATGAGTTGATCATAATATTTTTCCTTTCTGTAATTAAGTTATTCTTAGTCTATCTCATTTTTGCTTAATGTCAAGCGCTATTATATAATTTATAAATACCATTCGCTAGGAGGTAACTACTGATATGAAGCAGAATAATCATAAAGATCATAATAATTGGGCACACTTCATCAACCGTGAACGTAAACTCAATCGCTTAATGTCTATTATTTTTTTTATTTACGTCAGTTTTTTAATTATGACACTTATTACTGATTTAGCATTGTTCATGAAGACCATTTTCGTGACGTTTATCATTTTAGTAATCTACTTTATCATTTGCCTAATATTGAATATTTATGACAAGTTCAAGCAAAAAAACTAACTTACCACCTTAATCAGTGAAAGTTAGTTTTTTTATTCATCGACAGTAAATAGTAACTTGTACAGCTCGATGATTTCAATTAATTCTGCTTTTGAAACCCGATCGACTATCGAATTTTGCGTAATGCTACGCGCTTGCAAATCAAGTGCAATAGTCTGATCTAACAATACTTTACCATACACATTCTGCGAACTAGTTAGAGTATGATACATTGGAAAATTACGTTGCGTACTACTAATTGGCGCAACGATTGTCATATTACTAGTGGCTTGCACCAAGTCATGACTGAGAGCAATTGCTGGACGCCGATTTATCTGCTCGTGACCCTTGCTAGGCTTAAAGTCAACATAAAAAATATCACCTTGTTTTACCATTCTAGTTCATGCCCTGATGATGTGCCCCAATCTAATTCTTCTGCTCGTTGCCCATCATCTTGCCAATTAGCAAACAGTTCATGAATATTTTTGGGTTGTTTTTCTTCTGGAGTCAACACAATCGAATTATCTTTAAGGGTAATTGTTAGTGATTGATTTTCTTTAAGATGTAATTGTTTAACTATGTTATTAGGTATTCTAGTAGCCTTGGAATTGCCCCATTGGGCAATCCGGGTTTTTCCAATTATTGCAGTCATTTTCGTCTCCTACCTTTTACATGAAGTATATCCTATGTAGATACATTAAGCAATCTTTATTTACTGCAATTCAAGCAAAAAACTAACTTTCTACCTTAACCCGGTGAAAGTTAGTTTTTTATATTAGTTAAAATTATCTGCTTTAACAAAATGCGTTGTACTAATTGGATAGTAATCAGTACCAGCAATGTTAACTTTACCACCGTAAGTCCGTACTTGCTCACCATTCTTTAATACAGAATTATCAGCACGCACACCTACAGTATCATAAACATAAGCATTATGAGTTAAAGTTCGCACTTTTCCAACAATATTACTTGCGACCACATATTCGTTGTCACCAATTTGAAGGTATTTCTTACCATTAATCGTCTTGGAATCCCCAACTGTCACCTCAGTCCCAGCTGGTTTTAGTTCCGCGGTAATCCGTTGGCCATTAGCATCATAAGTATAAGCATCATGCATCAAGGTTTGCTTACCAGTCGGAGCTTGTGACACTGCAGTAGTCGCAGAATCAGTATCTACAGGCTTAGCATCGTCTGCAGTTGTATCCGGGGCATCTTTGCTGGTATCAGTGGCTTGTAAGTTGTAGTAATACTTAATCAATGAGTAGAACTTACTCATTGAATAGCCCCATTTGTCAAAGTAGCCGTCTGGATCTGTGTGATCTGTTCCGCCTAAAAAGCGCGAAACAGCATGGTGCGACCAGATAGTTCCCTTACCATCACTAGAAGCATTGTTAGGCTTCAAGTTGTAACGATGTAAGATTTTAGCAGCATAAATGGCATCGTTATTGACACTTTTAGCAAATTTATTACGCGTTGATTCCTGACACAGCTCTATCTGGAAGAAACGGTTGTTGGCATTAGCACCAGCACCCCAAACACCATACTTAGGAGTCATCATTTGGATAACTTGCTTGTGATCAACAAAAGCGTGCACATAAGCATACATGTTCTTCCACTCACGATTAAAATAAATCGCCTCGTTATAGGCTGAAGCTCCAGGAGTCGCAGTTTCATGAATAACGATTCCTTCTGGCTTACCCTTACGATACTTAATCTTGTTGCCGCCAGCATAAAATTTATTGTATTTAATGTTCTCAGTTTTCAGTATCTTATATAAGTAGTCAACCCCAACATAGCTATTCTGCTTGGCAATCGAATTGATGGATGCAGCTTGCACGTTTTGACTTACATTAAAAATAGGCGCAACTAAACCTACTCCGATAGCAATAGTAGTTATTAGTTTCTTTATCTTCATCTAAATTTTCGTTCCTTATCTAAATTACCAGCTCGTTAAAAATTACCTTTTTTAATGTATTGATGAATCCCAACTCGGTAGTATTTTTTGCCATAGATGTTAACTGCTGAACCATAAGTGGCAATTGACTTACCCTTCTTTTCTTTTCGGGCATTATCCTGATTACCGTAATCGTTATAAATATAAGCATTGTGCTTCAAAATACGCATCGTGCCATCGATATTACCACTGGCAATGTATTGGTCATCGCCGATGCAGTAATACTTCTTGCCATTAATCATCTTAGTACCATAAGTACCAACGGTTTTACCTTCCGTACCAGATTTTAGTGCCTTCATCCCCTTAACACGTTCGCCCTGTTCATTATAGACATAGGCATTATGCATCAAAGTCTTGTTAACCTTCTTCTCACCTTTTGGCGCTTGCGAAGCTGGTGGCAAGGCACTACCAGTATTTAGGATCGAATCATTTACCCAACCTTTACCAGAAATGTACATCCGCTTTTTGCCGTTATAAAAGGTAATGGTCTTAGTAACGTTAACACTATCACCTTTATTAACGGAATCAGTTTTTGCAGAAACCGAATGATCAGTTGGCCAAGCATAAGTAGCTCCCGATTTTTTAACCGTATAAGACTTCTTGGCATTAGAAATCTGTGGATCATACTGCGTTAAGTTAGAAGTAGTGATCCGATTATTTAAAATCGTATTGTAATTATTAGCCGTGGCATAAGTTCCAGTCAGAGCCTTAGTAGCTGCTTTATAAGATGAGGCATTCTCTAACCACGCACCCTTATAACGCGTTGGTTGCCAAGAAACACCTTTACGCAGCTTTTTACCATTATCGTCAAAAGAAGCCTGATAATTAGGATATTTTCTAAAATTGGCAGTAACGTAATAGCTCTTGCCATTCTTATCCTCTTCACGAGTCTTGCTGGCATAAACGCCACCAGTCCAACTGTCATCAGCCTTCATCCCAAATAAGTTGTTAGCCTTAACAGCCAGACCTGATTGACCCCAATCAGATTCAACAATTGCTTGCGCAATCATTACTGATGGATACAAGCCGTACTTTTTTGATACCTTTTGTGCCTGCTTAGCAGCAGTCTTTAAAAAACTATTCTGTTCGCTAGCACTAGCTGCTGCTACCTTTTCGGTAACAGAAACTCCAGCGATTAAGTTGTTGGTAACCGGTACAACAGTGCCTACCAATGCAGCTGCTGCTAACCCAGTGATAAGTTTTCGTTTCATGAATTATATTTCCTCCTTATGTGACAACTTTATTGTATCGAGCATTGCGCCTCTAGACAATAGCTACCAATTAATTGTAGTCAAAAAGTAATATTGCTCTGATTTTTATTACAAAAAGTAATTTATTTGGTAAGCACTTGACGCAATCGATTCAATAATTTTCGTTTAACACGGCTTACCTGCACGCGTGTTCTACCAGTCTGCTTAGCTAAGCTAGTAACCGTTTGTGTTCCTAATAAGTTATCAAAAAATATTAGTTGTTCTAATTGCGACATACACACTACTTCTCCAGCTAATATCAATTGATTATCCCAATTTGTTAGCTGCACATTTTCCTGACTCACCAATTCTTCCTGATGTTCACTAATGCGTTGGTCTTTACGTAATAAGTCCAATGTGTGCCACATGATTTTGCGGAAACTGAGTCGGTCAATTTCTTGACGCGATTTTGAACTTGTACTTAACATCTGGGCATAAACTAAAATTCCTTCTTGCAATAGGTCATCATAGTTAGTATAGTCCAATCTGACATTGACTGCTTTTAATGCGCCCCTAACTAATTTTTGGTTTTCCCATGCAGTGATAAATGCTGCTTTACTAATCTTCATTGTGTGACATTTCCTCATTTTCAAGTTTTGTCACAAGCGCTTGTGCAAATATAGATTAGCAAGGTATATTAAATATCCAAAACCAGCTTTTAGTAAGCGGTATCATATGAAATAAGAGGAATCATGCTGACTATTTAAACTAACAAAATTTAGTGCCACCTAGCTTAATAGGGCCTACTTACTGGATGAAAAAAGTGCAAAAAAAGACTTCGCAAAATTAATTCACGAAGTTTATTCCACAAAATCTCAAAAAAAGGTATCACGTCTTTTACTCAAACCATAAATTGTTTGATGATCTTTAATCACAAAGGTTAATTCGTAATATGCCGCTAATTGCTGGCCATAACGCAAATGTTGCTTATTGAGCAAATCCGAAGAGAGCTGTTGCAATGACAAATGTTCAAAAGTAGGATGTGGCATAAAGAATGCCTGCTGATCAATCATTGAGTCACTTGCGGCAGTTTTAACCTGCCACCCAGATAATTCTTCCAAATATCGTTTACCCAGCTCAAAAATAACGTGGTTATAGTACAAACCATCACACACTTTGGTGCCAATATAGCGACTACAGTTGCTAAAGCTAAATGTATAAGCAATTTGATTATATTTCAAAGATTTGAAAATAATTCTCAGTCGACCATCTAAGTCAAAGTCACGCATCTGCTGCAAGGCAATCTAATCATTATTGCCAGCAGTATAGGTGTGCATTGAGAAAAAGGCTACTTTTCCTGTCGCAATCACGCATTGCGATTGCAACTGCAATTTGCTAGCCAATTCTCTTTGGAATTCAATTCCGCCAAGTAAACATTGCCGACCATATGCAGTAAATAACGCACAAGTACTGCGTTTGCTAAGGACAATCCCCTGTTTGGCGTCCAAGATTACACTTTTATACTTACCAAGTAATGGTTCTTTTTGAAACTCATATATAGCAATAGTATCCAAGTTAATTAAATAATCAGCGTTACATACCAGATAAGGATCTAATTGCGGATCTTGCCCGATCTGCGCCTGCAATAGCGCCTTCGACCAATCATGATATTTAGGATCTTGTGGTAAATTCCAACTGGTCTGTTTAGTTTGGGGCAACTGTGTGTCCTCCTTTAATAAGTTTTATAAATCCCATTATACTTTATATGTTATCGCTTGCATAGACTTTAGCGTATAATTATTTTATTATTTGATAAATAAAATTTTAGCAACTACTCATAAAGCTAATAATTTTGCTCAAGGCTTAATAATGCTCCATGTCAGCTGTTCTCAATTAGATTCTAAAAACCAGTAATCAAAAGACACCCCCTCAAGGATGTCTTTTAGTACTTTTAAAATAAATCTGCATGGCTACCTGTTCTAATTAGTATCAAAGTGTCTTGTTCAACTCTATAAATTAATAACCAATCAGACTTTATATGACATTCAAGAAAATTATCATAGTTTCCCGATAAACCATGGTTTTTATATTGACGGTCAAGTTCATGTCCTAATTCAAGTTCATGGACAACTTTTTAAGCAAATACATTTCTAACCCTTGCTTATTACATCTTTTGACATCTCGCTTGAACTTACCAGTTGCTTTAATCTGAAACATGAATTAAATTCCTAATTCATCCCATAACTCTTTGGAATCGTTATAGGCTTTAGTCTTAGATAAATCCTCATGCATTGCTTGTAAGGTTGCATTATTAGGCTTGTCTGGTTTTTTAACTTCAAATGGAAGTCCATCATTCAATACAATTTGCTGATAAAACATCTTTAAGGCTGTAGATCGATTAAGACCCAAGTCCTTTAAAATTCCTTCTGCTTTATCCATTAATTGGCTATCCATACGTGCTTGCAAAGTTTTATTCATCATTTTCACCTCACACAAATTTTAGCAATATTTCACGCTTTTAGCAACACGTTGTAACTACATAGTAGTGAAAAAGGCAGCACCATAAACAAAGTTAGAAAACCGAAGAATTGTATAATTACAACAAAAAAACAACGTTCGAAATTGAACGTTGTTTTTAATTAGGAAACTAATTACTTCAAGTTAGCTACTTTGACATAATGACCCTTGCCAATTGAAGCAAACTTCTTACCCTTAATCGTCTTAGTACTAAAGGTCTTAATCTTCTTACCTTTCTTCAAGACTTTCTTGTTAGCACGTTTGCCATTCTTGTTGTAAACATAAGCATTATGCTTTAACTTAGTTTCAGTACCCGTAAAGTTAGCAGCCTTGACGTATTGACCATCGGCAATTACATAGTATTTCTTGCCTTTGATAGTCTTAGTGCCAGTAACTTTGACATCAGTGCTCTTCTTCAATACCTTCTTGTTAGCACGCTTACCATTCTTGTCATAAACATAGGCATTATGCTTCAAAGTCTTGGTAGTTTCAGCTGGAGCGGCTTCGCCAGAGTTGTTATCTGTTGGCTTTTCAGTATTAGCTGGTGCTTGGGTTGGTGCAGATGAAGTGTCTGAACCGGTATTGTTGTCACTTGGATTGGCTTTCTTAACTACATAAACAACCGTACCATTTGCATCTTCTTTGTCAGGGTACTGCGCATCAATTAAGCCTTGCTTTTGACCCTCTTTAAGTTCATCAGTTTTAGCTAAACGATATTGACCCTTAGTTTGTGCAGCAACAAAAGTTTCAACATCAGCTGTTGTAATCTTATCTCCTGCAACATGATCCTTACCAGTAAACACACCCTTGACATCTTTACCGTCAATAGTTAGTTGCTTACCGTCCGTTGTCTTGAAGGTAACGTTAATATCAGCAGCTGGTTTGGCTTCTTGCTTAGGTGTAACATTAATCTTTACTTCAACTGTTGCAATTACTTTATTACCAATTTTTACTTCAACATGAGCTGTTTGTTCACCGACTTTACTAGTATCGATTTTATCCTTATCTGTCCAAGTTACTTGTGCATCTTCCGGCAACTCTGGATCTGATTTAATCGCAGCTTTAGCATCTGTATCAAATGTTGCACCCTGCTCCAACTTAATTGTGTCTGCTGATGTAATAGTATATTTAGTTTCCTCAGTTGGGACTGCTGGCTTTTCTAGCGCATCATAAATATCTTTTAATTCAGAAATCTCAGTCTCACCAATACTTTGATTCATCTTATCTAAACCAGACATCACGGTTCCCAAATCAGTCTTGACACCTGTACCTGCTAATTCAGTTGTTACTGCTAAAGTATCGTTGTAAATCTTTTTAATTTTTTCTGAATCCGTGCTAATAAAAGACCAATCGTCTACTCCTCCAGGCAAGTCTTGGATATCAGCTAAAATTACTTTGATTTGATTCTTAAGAGTCTGATACTTATCAGCTGGTAAATCTTTTCTTAATTGTGCTAAGCCACGATAGACATCGGTCATACCAGGACGTAACTTCTTAGCAAGATCTCCAATTTTCTGCTTAGTAACATCAGAATCACCACTTAACGCTTCCAATGCCGCATAAACATTCTTTAGCTGGGCAACTTCAGTCTCACCAATCTGACTATTAATATCTTCAGCGCCATGTAAGATAGCTACTAAATCAGTCTTAACTCCGGTGCCCGCTAATTCATCGGCAATCTTGACTGCATCATTATAAATACCACGTACATTTTCATTACCCAATGCAAAAGGATTATTACCTATATTTTCTAAATCCTTTAAATTAGCTAAAATATCCTTAATATCATCTTTAACAGTTTGATACTTATCACTTGGTAAATCTTGCTTTAAATTATTCAGCCCATGGTACATTTTAGAGATTCCTGGATGGAACTTTTGAGCAAGATCTCCTGCATCACTTGCTGCTGGATCATCCGAACCTTTTAAGCCTTCAATTGCCGCATAAATATCTTTTAGTTCTTTAATTTGATCGGAACCTAAACTTTGATCGATCTTTTCGGCACCATGCAAAATGTTGACTAAATCAGTTTTAATACCTTTACCCTTGAGAGTATTAGTAATAGCAATTGCATCATTATAAATGCTGGTAATATCTTTTGAATTATCAAATATATAATTTAGTCCACTGCCATCAACAGGTGGCAGCCCTTGAACCTTAACAAGAATATCATCAATCTTAGGCTTTACTTGTTGATATTGATCAGAAGTCAGCTTCCCTTGCAAGCTACTTGCCCCTTGGTAGACCTGCTTAACTCCGTCATGCATTTGGTATAAAACATCGGCAAGTTCTTTTGAAAGTTTGCTAGATTCATCAGTTTTATCAGCTTTTGCTGCCTTTTGAGCAGATTTAGTTGTTGCCGCTGCTACTATATTACTTGAGAATACCGTGCTGCTGCCTAACATACCGACTGCAACAGTACCAACTAACAAGTTCTTAGCTAACTTATGCAGTCTGCCTCCCTTAAGACTCTTAGCAACATCTTTTTGCAACTTCCGTTTTCGATTAAAGTTCATTCTTTCTATACTTCCTTCATTAAAATCTTAAATTACTAAAAACACACAAAATCAATTTATTTACTATCAAACTGATAAATCTTATAGTAAATTAATTAAGCGTAGTATAGCACAAGCTTTTAAAACATGATTTCATTACATAACGCTTATTCTAAAAATATATTCCTTTATAATGAATTTTTAGCACAAAGAATCATGTAATAGCTTGACTTTTATGAAAATGAAAACGGTAAAGCTTAAGTTTTATAACAAAATTAAAAAATAATAACAAATTTTATATTTGTACCTTTAACATGCTATTAAAGCATAAAAAAAACAACGTCCAAAACTGAACGTTGTTTTTAAACTAGAGATTAATTATTTTAAGTTAGCTACCTTTACGTAATGACCATTACCAATTGAAGCAAACTTCTTGCCCTTGATAGTCTTGTTACCAAAAGTCTTAATCTTCTTACCCTTCTTCAGAACCTTCTTATTAGCACGCTTACCCTTCTTGTTGTAAACATAAGCATTGTGCTTTAATTTAGTTTCAGTACCCTTGAAGTTACTTGCCTTAACGTATTGACCATCAGCAGTTACGTAGTACTTCTTACCAGCAATTTGCTTAGTACCAGTAATTTGTACGTCAGTACCTCTCTTTAGAGTATCACTACCAATGCGGTTACCATTTTCATCATACAGTGCAGCATTATGTTTCAGAGTCTTAACTTCAGTATTTGCATCAGTATTATTTGCTGGTTGATCTGGCTTAGCTGGTGTGTTATTTGCTGGGGTTTGAGCAGGAGCAGCTGGAGCACTTGGTGCAGGAGTAGCTGGGGTTTGAGAACCATTGTTATCAGTTGGCTTATTGTTGTCACTAGGTTTATTAGTATCACCAGGCTTATTAGCTGATTCCTTCTTAACTACATAAACAGTAACGTTCTGCTCTTCATCAGTGTATTGAGCATTAGTCAAACCTTGTTTTTGATCCTTGCCTAATTCTTCAGCTGTTGCTAAACGATATTGTCCATTTGTTTGTGAGTTAACAAAAGCGGTTACTACAGAATCATTAATCTTGTCACCTGCAACATGGTCTTTACCACTGATGGCACCCTTGATATCTGTTCCATTAATAGTTAGTTGCTTGCCGTCTGTTGTCTTGAAAGTAACGTTAATGTTAGCAGCTGGTTTTGCTTCTACTGGCTTATCTGTTGATTCTTGTTCAACAACGTAGACAGTCACTGTTTGATCTTTATCTGTATATTTAGTATCTGTTAAACCTTGTTTTTGTCCAGGTTTAAGCTCATCGTCTTTAGCTAAACGATACTTACCACCAGTTTGTGAACTAACCAATGATTCAGCAAGTTGTGGAGAAACTGTTTCGCCAGCCTTGTGACCTTCACCTGAAACTTCACCGACAGCCTCTTCACCATCAACAGTAGCTGGTTTTCCATCTACTGTTAAGTATTTAACCTTGATATTACCTGCATCTTTAGCTTTCTTAGCTAAAGTTACTGTTATTTCTTGATCTTTATCTGTAAATTGTAAATCCTTGATACTGTCAGTATCAGTAAGCTCATATTGACCTTGTGTATTTGCATTAACGACAGCTTCGATTAGACTTTGATTTATCTTATCGCCTGCTAGACGATCTGTTCCAGGAATCACAGCACCATCAATTGTCTGAACCTTGCCAGGCTTCTCAGGATCTTCGACTAAAACTTTTCCACCATCTGCAGTCACAAAATTAATTGTAACATTGCCTGCTGATGCCTTTTTAACCACATAAACATCTACTGATTGGTCAGTAGCATCAAATTGGGTGTTTGCTGTCAAGCCTTGTTCTTTACCAGCATCCTCCAATTCCTTAGCAGTTGGTAAACGATATTCACTGCCTATTTGACTTTCAATAAACTTATTTACAAAGTCACTGTTAAGTTTATCACCTTCAAGTTGACCTGACCCAGAAATCGTACCTACAGCGTCTTCTAGATTACCGTTTTTATCAGGGAATTGTACAGCGGTACCATTAAGAGTCTTGTAGGTTACTTTAATATCTTTAGCTGGAGCCTTTTTAACCACATAAGCATCTACTACGTGATCTATTTCAGTAAACTCAGCACCTAGTAAACTTTGCTCTTGACCTTGGTTAAGTTCATCAGTTGTAGCTAGACGATATCCGCTACCAACTTGATCATTAACAAGTTTTTCAGCAGTTTCTTCGTCAATCTTATCACCAACTTTATGGTCTTTACCAGAAAGTGTAGCTACAACGTTTTTACCATCTTTAGAAACTGCTTTGCCATCTGTAGTTTTGAAATTAACCTTGATATCTCTAACTTTGTTTGTATCAGTTGCTGTACTTGTATCTGCTGCATTAACAACACTAGCTGCATTGCTTAAGCCCAAGCCACCTAATAAACTACCAACTGCAACAGTTCCAACTAATAAGCTGCGTACTGATTTACGTACTTTACCAGTCTTTAGACCCTTAGCAACGTCTTTTTCTAATTTTCTTTTACTATAAAAGTTCATTTATATCCTCCGACCTATATTTTAGTAATTAAACTATAAATTAATAACACTAGTTATAGTATTCCTGCATATTAATATAACATACGTTGCTGATTAATGAAAGCATTTAAATAAATTTTGTTATTTTTTAGCTATAACTTATTATAAACTTCAATAAAAATAATAATTAATGCACAAGATAATTTAATAACGTGTTATTTTACATGTGATAACTTTGCCTTATTTCAAATTAGCTACCTTAACGTATTGACCTTTGCCAAGCGAGGCGTAAAGCTTACCTTTGATTTTTTTATTACCAAAAGTCTTAACTTTCTTGCCCTTTTTAAGTGTCTTTTTACCAATACGTTTACCATGCTTATTGTAAATATAGGATTTGCGCTTTAGCTTGGTTTCAGTACCCTTGAAGTTGCTTGCTTTAACATATTGACCATTATCAAGTTGGTAATATTTCTTGCCAGCAATTGTTTTTGTGCCGATAACCTTGACCGTTGTACCCCTCTTAATTGATTGAACACCGGTCGGATTACCATTTTCATCATAAACAGCAGCATTGTGTTTCAAAGTTTTGGTGGTTACATTTTGATTAGTATCCGTAGCTGATTTGTCAGGTTGACTCGGCACTTCATTAGCTGGTGTTTGAACAGGAGCTGATGGCACATTATTAGTCGAATTGTCAGGAGGGGTAGTTGGTGCTGGAGTCGCTGGTTTATTGGCTGTTGGCGGTGTGGCTGGTTTATCCTGCTTAGCCTTAACTTCAACCGTAACTGGGACACTTGCAATCGAATCATCTAAGAAGATCACTTGGACATGTGCAGTTTGTTCACCAACAAAGTTAGTATCAATCTGATCATCCTCATCCCAAACTACTCTTGCAGAACTTGGCAACTTAGGAGATGCAGTAATTGCATCTCCAGCAGCTACATTGAATTTAGCCCCTTGTTCAAGTACAATCGTTCCCTTAGCTTTAATTTGATATTGATCTTTTTGTGGTATTTTGACATCTTTAACAATAATCAAAACTGGTACTACTGCTGTAGACTTATCTGCAAAAGTTACTTTGACCAAGCCTAATTGGGCACCTGGATCATCCGTCTTAATCTCATTAACCCATTCAGCACTTGCATCTTTTGGCATACCAACAACTGCATCTTCGGCCTTAACATCAAATGGTTGTCTTTGGTCAACCAAGACAACATCTTTGCCCTTAACAGTTGACTCTGTGGAATCATTGACTGCGTTAACTACAATTATGACTGGTACTTGCTGCTTCTTGCCATCCGCAAAAGTAACTTCGACATAACCTAATTGTGGACCTGCATTGTCTGTCTTAATTTCATTGACCCAGTTAGCTGTTGCTCCTTCGGGAAGCTTGGTTACCGCATCTTCAGCCTTAACCGTAAATGGTTGCCCTTGCTTAACTGTAATAACACCTTGAGGCTTAATTACTGTTGACACAGGATCTGCTGGATCAGGAGTTTCTGTAGGAGTAGTTGGCTCTGCAGGCGTTGTTGGTGCACTAGTGTTTGGAGTAGTTGCCTTTTCCTTTACATTGACTAAAACTGGTACTTGATCCGATGAACCATCTTTATAAGTAACTTCAACATTGGCTATCTGATAACCGACCTTATCAGTCTTGACGTCATGCGTCCATTTTGCTGTTGCATCTGCCGGAAATTCTTCAATTGCGTCTTTAGCTGAAACAGTGATTTCTTTGCCTTGTTCAACTTCAATTGTAGACTTAGCTGTTGGATTATACTGCTCTGCCTCTGTTACTCCTGACGTCTCGGATTTTTTAACAACATTAACCAAAACAGTGACAACAACAGATGACCCATCTTCAAAAGTTACTTTGACATAAGCTAATTGCGGTCCAATATCTGTAGTTTTCGGGGTATCAACCCATTTAGCTGATACTGCGTCAATTGGATATGTTACTGCATCTTTAGCACTGATATTAAACTCTTCGCCTTGAGTAACTTCAATTGTTTTACGTGCTCTAATATCAGCTTTTTGTGCCTGTGTTTGATTGGGCTCATTAGTTGGAGCCTCAGTCCCTGCTTGAACAGACTGAGTGTTTGAAGCAAAAGCAGTCCCTAAGCTTCCTACAACTAAGGTGCTAATTAATAAACTCCTAGCTGCTCGGCGTAATTTGCCACTTTTAAATCCTTTTGTAAATTCTTTTTGTAATTTTTGTTTTTGATAAAAGTTCAATGCAAATCCTCCATTTAGAATTTAATAACATATGTTTTATAATCTTATGAACAATATAACATATGTTATCATTTAATGAAAGATCCCAAAACGCGATTTAAAACATAAAAAGCAAAGGAAATTTTCCTTTGCTTAATTAAGTCGATTGATCATAGGACAACAAAAATAAATACAAAAAAGCGAAGGAAAATCCTTCGCTTTTTCGAAATATATGCTAGAAGCTAACTATTTAGCGTTCTTAGGATCATCAGCGTTTACAGCCTTGATGAACTTCTTGTTACCAATTCTGTAGAACTTCTGACCACTCTTAAGAGTTACAGGAGAACCGTAAACTAATACAGTTTCACCCTTCATCAGCTTGTTCTTGTTAGCACGTTTCTTGCTAGTCTTGTAAACATATGAATTGTGATTCAAAGTTACATTGTGACCATCAACATTGTCAGCATCGATGTATTCGTTGCTGCCAGTCATGTAAGCTTCAGTACCATCGTTCAACTTAGTCTTTTCACCGTAAACAGTTACATCCTTGTAAGTTGCAATTCTCTTATCGCCTACACGCTTGTGATCTTTGTCATAAACATATGATGCGTGCATAACAGTCTTAGTTGATTGAGCTTGAGGCTTGTATGAACCATCAATGTATTGAGATTCAACGAATTCGTTGCCATCTTTCTTGTTGATACGAGTATAGTTCTTACCACCAACTGAGATAGTGTCAAAAACAGCTAATTGAGTACCATCAGCAACAGTAGTACCACTTTGAGTAGTTACTGCATTACCGTTAATAGTGTATACAGGAATGCTTAAGCCCTTTTCATATTGAACTGTAGCATACTTTTGGCCTTTAACACCAACAGTTAAATCAAAGGTAACCTTTGAAGTTAAACCAGCTGGGTTAGTAGCAGTTAAAGTAACTGGATATTTGCCAGCAACCTTAGTATTTACCTTGCTTGCATCAACAGTAATTGGAACTAAAGTCTTGTTAGCTTTAGAAATTGTTGCACCAAAGTATTCGCTAATAGCTTTAGTATTTACGACACCATTGATTGGAACGTAATTAAAGCTTTCATTGCCCTTTAGTTCATAAGTGTCAACACCAGCTTTAGCATCTGAAACAACACCAGCATTCAAAACACCAATTTGTGGGTAAGCTGAGTAAGCACCATCAGCTGTTGCAGTAGTATGAACAGTAATTGGCAAAGTAGCAGTAGAACCATTTGAAGCAGTCACTGAAAGTTTAATTTCAAATGAGTTTGCTGGTGGGTTAAATTTACCATTCTTATCAACAGTAACGTTAGCGGCCTTCAAAGCATCTTGAACTGCAGCAACAACGGAATCTTTATCCCAATCAACAGTCGCAGCATTATCACCAACTGCATCAACCTTTGGCGTATCAGTGGCCATAATTACATTAGCCAATGAATCTACCGAAGAAGTACCAGTTAACGTAACTGCATCAGCAGTTACTAAAGCATTACCATTGTTCTTTGAAACAAAATAAACATTACCCTGAGCAGCACTATCTACAGCGTAGAATTTAGCACTTGCTACATCAAAGTTACCTACATTAAGGCCATATTTAGCTTCGCCGCCGTTAACCTTGTATTTGCTAGTTGCGTTTAAGCCACCCAATGAAACATTCTTAGCAACAGCAATGTATTGCTTGCCTTTTTCAAATTGACCAACAGCCTTAGCATTCTGAGCAATGGTTACAGTACCATTAGTAACAGTTACATCTTTTGCCTCGTAAACATATACTTTAGCAATAGTGCCTGTTGCTGGGTTAACTTCACCGTTAACAGTTGCAGTACCAACATCAGTAGTCAAGTTTACTTTAGCTGCTGAAGGTTTATCTCCAACTTTTAAGCTTGAAGCATTGGTTACAGTTAACTTAACGTTAACATCTTGATCCTTAGCAGTTGCTGGTGTACTTGTACCATCAGAAACATCGAGGTTGTTAGTAGTATTATCCGCTGGAGCAGTTGTATCAGCAGCATAAACGCTAGAAACAGTTGAAGCGACAACAGGAGCAACAGCTAATAAAGCAGCTGCAGTTGCGCTAACAATTCTTAAATTTTTCTTCATGTGGTCTTCCTCCTTGTGTATATACAAAATCGTAATAGACTATAGGTCCAGTCTCTTTGAGCCTACATTGTTACAACATCTTTCAAATCGAAATCATAAGTTTATAACTCTTATGAGGTAGCTTTCTCAACTGAAACATGCGCATGCGTACAGGTTAAGTGCCTGAAGCATAGCTATTACTTACCACGCTTCATATTGTACTAAGGTTTGGGCAAAATTGCAAGGTAGACCACTATTTTACACACTTTTGTAACAAACGCTTACACTTACTTATTACAAGAAAATTTTTATTAATAGTGCTTAATCCTTATATAATAAGAACCAATTGCCCTTTCATTAGCTTACAATAACGTCTATTATTCTATTTAGAAAATAAATTTTACAAAATAATAACAAAATTAACTAAATTGACAAGTAGCTTCTCGAACACTCAATAACTTTTCTTTCCTTACTAATATTCTATTCTGCATTAAAACTACTTTAGCAATCAATAAGCCATGTATATCATAAATCATGGATGGCTATCTAGCAGTCCTGCTAAACTGCCATCAACTTTAAGTAAACTAGTATGCTATAATTATACTTGAATAAGCAACGGAGTTTTATAAGGGCGTGGCTGGTTTCTTGGAAAGGAGACGGTGCTTATGGCACGAAGTCTAATGAAAGGAACAGCCCAGAAATTTATACAGTTTCTGCTAAATAAAAATGTCAAACAAAGATTTCGATCTTTTACTGACACTGCTAGAACTTCTCAACAATTGGCTAATAGTAATTGTACAAATGAATCTAAACGATTCATTTGTCTCTTTCTTAGTCATTGGCGACATAGTCTTAACAGTTTGGTTGATAATAAAACGACCAAAAAAATAGCTGCCCCACATATAACTTTTGGCAGAGTTATGGGATAGCTATTTCGTTAACCTATAATTACAGCCACCGCTCTTAAAAGCGAGGTTGCTTATTCAAGAAGTCCTACTCGAATAGGACTTCTTTTTATTTATAAACCTTATTATAGCACCTTGCTTAACTGCGGGCAAGGTTTACACCAACCAAACTAATAACGATTCCAAATAAGAATTATGGTACAATTATTTAGAACTCTCAGTCAACAATAGTTTTGAGGGCGGTGGCTGTATCTTGGAAAGGAGACGGTGCCATATGCACGAAAAGTTTTCAGAAGGGTCTTACAGTCTTGAATGTCACCGATGCGCTAACTTTGATGTTAGCCTTTGGCATGTTTATTTTGGCTTTGCTCGATTATCTCGACAATCACCAAAAATAATTGCATTCAAAAAGCCGCCTATATCAACTTTGGCTAGTTATGTAGCGGCTTTTTAGCAATTATATAATCCAGCCACCGCCTTTGAAGCGGGTACTGTTTGTTCAAAGGAAGTCCTATTACAAGTAGGACTTCTTTTTATTTATAAATTTTATTATAGCACCTTACTCAGCCAGTAGCAATTCTAGCAGGACAATATGCTATAATTATCACTTAGATAAGCAACGGAGTTTTATAAGGGCGTGGCTGGTTTCTTGGAAAGGAGACGGTGCTTATGATGGCACGAAGTCTAATGAAAGGAACAGCCCAGAAACTTACTCAGTTTCTGCTAAATAAAAATGTCAAACAAAGATTTCGATCTTTTACTGACACTGCTAGAACTACTCAACAATTGGCTAATAGTAATTGTACAAATGAATCTAAGCGATTCATTTGTCTCTTTCTTAGTCATTGGCGACATAGTCTTAACAGTTTGGTTGATAATAAAACAACCAAAAAAATAGCTGCCCCACATATAACTTTTGGCAGAGTTATGGGATAACTATTTCGTTAACCTATAATTACAGCCACCGCTCTTAAAAGCGAGGTTGCTTATTCAAGAAGTCCTACTCGAATAGGACTTCTTTTTATTTATAAACCTTATTATAGCACCTTGCTTAACTGCGGGCAACGATCCAATACCCCAATCAAAAAGTCTGACAATTAACATAATTAATTGCCAGACTTTTTATTCTATCCACCAAAATACACTTGTTGGACTTCAGGATTAGCTAACAGCTCTGTTCCCGTCCCAGTTAATTGAACTTGTCCAGTAGCCAAGACATAACCACGATCAGCGATAGAGAGTGCTTGTTTAGCATTTTGCTCAATTAGCAAAATGGTTGTCCCTCTTTGATTTAATTCCTTAATAATAGTGAAGATTTCTTGAATAAATAGAGGAGATAAACCCATTGACGGTTCATCAAGCAGCAGTAACTTAGGTTGCGCCATGAGTGCCCGTCCCATTGCTAACATTTGTTGCTCACCACCAGATAAGGTGGCAGCATCTTGATGTTGCCGCTGCTTTAAAATCGGAAATCGTTCAAAGATTTCATTATAGCTCTGACTAACATCGTCATGACTGCTTCGCAAGAAAGCACCCATTTGCAAGTTTTCCAAGACAGTCATCCCAGCAAAAATGTGACGCCCTTCTGCGACCTGAGAGATACCTGCTGACACAATTTGTGGAGCAGTCTTTTTTTGCATTGCCTGACCTTGATAGACAATTTGACCAGACTTAGGCTTTAGCAAACCCGAAATCGTCTTAACGATGGTCGATTTACCAGCACCATTGGCGCCAATTAATGTAACGATTTCGCCTTCATTAATCTTAAAGCTAACACCTTTAACGGCTTGAATCACACCATAATTAACCGCAAGATCATTTACTTCTAACATCGCCATTAATCGTCACCTTCTCCCAAGTATGCCTTAATTACTGCAGGATCATTTTTGACTACATCAGGCGATCCACTTACCAAGATTTGCCCTTGATCTAGCACATAAATGCGCTGCGCCAAATTCATAACTAGCGACATATCATGTTCAATTAGCACAACAGTAATTTTGAATTGTTTCTGCACTTCTTTAATTAAATTAGTTAAATCTGCTGTCTCCTCTGGATTCATCCCTGCCGCTGGCTCATCTAAGAACAAAATTTTCGGTTGCGTGGCTAAAGCACGGACAATTTCTAATCGCCGCTGCGTACCATAAGGCAAATTCTTTGCTAGCGTCTGTTCATCTTTAGTCAAATCAAATAACGCCAATAATTTTTGTGCAGCAACTTTCATCTCATGTTCTGTTTGATAAAACTTAGGCAACCGCAAAATTGACGTCAAAAAGCCTTCGTGATACTTGTTGGTCATTGCCGTCAAGACATTGTCCATGACCGTCAAATCTTTGAATAAGCGAATATTTTGAAAAGTTCGCGACAATCCTAAATCTGCAATCTGAGTCGCATTCTTTTTGGTTAAATCATACTTTTGATCACTAGATAACGTAATTTGACCGCTAGAAACAGGAATCATCCCAGTTAGTAAGTTAAACAGCGTAGTCTTACCAGCTCCATTGGGACCAATTAATGCAATCAATTCAGACTGGTCAAGGTGCATTGACACATCGTTAACGGCAATTAAACCACCGAATTTTCGCACGACATGGTCAACTTGTAGTAAGTGACTCATTCTTTAGCCCCTTTCTTTTCTAACAAAACGTTGCCGCAAGTTCTTTAATGAAAGTTCCCAGTTTCCTAACAAGCCTGATGGCTTGAAAATCATAATCAAGATTAAGACAATTGCATAGATCACCATTCTTAGTGCACCAAAGTTCTGCAAAACAGTATCTAAGACGCCCAGAACTGTGGCTGCTAAAAAGGTCCCGGTCATGCTGCCGACTCCACCTAAAACTACAATTACTAAAATAGAAATTGATTCCATAATTCCAAAATCACCCGGTGCAATTGTCTGTAAATAAGAAGCATGCAAACTACCAGCAATCGCTGCAGTTGCTGCACCAATCATAAAGGCCGCTAACTTCCACTTAGTAGTGTTAATACCCATTGCTTCTGCTGCAATCTCATCTTCACGAACAGCCTTAATTGCGCGACCACCACGTGAATTAATGAAATTCATAAGAATAATCGTAGTTACACAAACCAGCACGTAGACCGTTGGCCATGAACATAATTGTGGAATATTAAACATCCCACTTGAACCACCTGTAATTTTCAGATTGTTAATCACATTACGAATAATTTCAGCAGCGCCTAGAGTGGCGATTGCTAAGTAGTCGCCTTTTAAGCGTAAAAAAGTAGCCGTTCCAATAATTGCCGCAACAATCATAGCAATAATAATTCCGATTAATACTGAAACAATGAAGCCCATTTCCGTACTAACATATTGAGTAATAATTGCCGTAGCATAGGCACCAAGTGCCATAAAACCAGCATGTCCTAAAGAAAACTGTCCACTAAAGCCAATAATTAGGTTAAGTCCAGTTGCCAAAATAATATTGATACCAATTGTAACCAGCATATTCTCAATAAACGCATCAATTACTCCAACCATAATTAATAAATCGATCAAGACAAAACCGACGGCCATAATTAGCAACCACGATAAGATATATTTCCAATTCTTTTTCATGTTGCCACCTAAACCTTTTCCTTAGCATTCTTGCCAAAAATACCAGCTGGTAAAAAGAGCAAAATCACGATTAATACCAGATAAACCACTGCATCTTTATAAGCTGAAAGTCCGATAGATTGGAAGAACGTCTCCAAAATTCCGATTAGGAATCCACCAATTGAGGCTCCAGGCACAGACCCAATTCCGCCTAAAACCGCAGCGACAAATGCTTTAATCCCAGGCGTCATCCCCATTAATGGATCAATTGAATTATAATACATGCCGATCAAAATTCCAGCGGCACCAGCTAAGGCCGAACCCAATGCAAAGGTAAAGGAAATCGTGTGATTAACGTTAACCCCAACTAATTCTGCAGCTTCTTGATCAACTGAGACAGCCCGCATCGCACGACCCATTTTAGTTTTTTGAATAATCAACTGTAATAAAACCATGAGGATTACGGCAGTTACCAAAATCAAAATTTGAATATTGGAAATTAACACCCCAAAAACATTGTAATTAACTTGTTCAATCACCTGTGGAAAGCTACGGGCATTAGAGCCGACTATATAAGACATCCCATTTTCGAGTAAAAACGATACACCAATCGCGGTGATTAACACGGCAATCCGTGGAGATTTGCGCAGAGGCTTGTAAGCAAAATGCTCAATTAAAACTCCAGCGATAGCTCCAACAATCATTGCAGAAAGCAGTGCTGTAATAAAATTAAAATGCCATAAACTAATCACATAATATGCGCAAAAGGCGCCAAGCATATAAACATCACCATGAGCAAAATTAATTAAGTTAATAATGCTATAGACCATACTATAGCCTAACGCTAACAAAGCATAAATTGATCCTAGTGATAATGCATTAATGACTTGTTGAAAAACTGTTTGCAAATTAAATCGCCCTTTCCTCGATAAATTTGTTACTAAAATTATTTAATATTATAGTATTTATTCACTTTACCATTGGTCATTTGTTCAATTGCAATCGGCTTTTCTGGGTCATGAGAGTTGTTAACTGTAATCTTACCAGTAACACCATCAAAGTCCTTAATGTGCTTTAATCCTGTGGCAACCTTAACTGAATCATCCGATTTTTGATCTTCGATTGCTTGTTTAATCATATAAACTGAATCATAAGCTAAGGCTGAAAAGGTTGGAGCTTGTTCGTTGTAACGCTTTTTATATGCATTCATAAACTTAACTGCGGTTGGATTCTTTTCTGCTACTTTAATTGAGAATGGTGTGGTGTAATAAATGCTGCTGGCATTTTTAGCACCAGCTATTTCAGCTAATTTTGGATCAGCCATACCGTCACTACCAATAATTGGTGCTTTAATACCATTTTGACGAGCTTGCTTAATAATTAACCCAACTTCCGTGTAATAGCCAGGTACATAAATTGCATCAACCTTTTTTGATTTAAATGAAGTTAGAACCGCGTTAAAGTCCTTGTCACCTTCAGAATACGTTTGGCTATCAGCAATCTTACCCTTGAATTCTTTCTTAAAAGCTTTAGCTAATCCTGTACCGTAATCACTGGAATTATCTGCAAAAACTGCAACGTTTTTAGCCTTTAAAGTATCTTCAGCAAATTTCGCTGCTATTTGACCTTGGAAGTTATTCTGATAACATGCCCGAAAAACATAAGGCTGAACTTTGCCATTCTTCTGTTTAGTATAATCTGGATCCGTTGCTGATGGACTAACGCTTGGGACAGCGGCTTTAGTAATATTAGGAATTTCAGCAGTACCAGCATTAGTTGTAGCTGGCCCAACAATCGCTGCTACCTTATCCTTGTTTACTAGCTGTGCCGCAACAGAAGCAGAAGTTGAGATCGCGGTTTTATTGTCACGAACGATTAATTTAATCTTTTTCTTCTTGCCATTAACGTTAATTCCACCTGATTTATTAATCTCAGAGGCAGCTAATTGAATTCCTTGCTTTTGCGCATTTCCATAACCAGCCGCGCCACCAGACAGCTCCATGTTGACTCCAATTTTAACGGTTTTATCATCCTGATGAGTACCTTTGCTGCTATTCTTATTAGTACTACATGCAGTCATCATCAGAGCTGCAGCAGTAACAACTGCCGCACTCATCACTTTTTTAGTTAGCTTCTTCACAATTTTTACCCCTTTATTATTAAAATGATACTTACCAAAAACCAATCAAAAAACCTCATCCAACTTAATGAATGAGGTTTAATTTGTCACTTAGTTAAGCCCCAATCATTAAGACGCAAACAAGGGCTTAACTAGTAAAATTACTGAAGAGTAATTACTTAAGTCAAGTCCTCCATTGCAACAACAAGGCTAGCAAGTTTTGAGTATTAGCTATCATAATGTTTACTGATTTATTAAAATAATTAGTTTTCATTAAAATATCCTCCTCAAAACTATTTAATATTTAAGATTATAACTAGATAGTTTTAGTCTGTCAACTAAATTATGGAAAATAAAGCACAATTATTTGATTAGAATGATAGTATTTAAATTAAAAACTATCCTTGACTTTTTAGTGCATCTGAACTAGATTAACATAAAATTAATTAAAAATGAAACCAATAAATGGACTGATTTTTAATTGATTAATAGCCATAACTTATTTAATTTAGGAGGAAAACACTATGAGACTTTGGTCAAAGATCACACGTAAAGAAGATCCCAAAATGTATCAAAGTAAAGATCAACATTTAAAACGAGTTTTAACTACTAAGGACTTCTTAGCATTAGGAATTGGGACCATTGTTTCAACTGCTATTTTTACATTGCCTGGCGTTGTAGCAGCAAAATATGCTGGTCCTTCAGTTGCACTATCATTCTTAGCTGCCGCAGTTGTAGCAGCCTTAGTCGCCTTCGCTTATGCTGAAATGTCCTCTACTATGCCATTTGCAGGCTCTGCATATTCATGGGTTAATGTTGTTTTAGGAGAGGGCTTTGGCTGGATTGCTGGTTGGGCACTACTTGCAGAATACTTTATTGCCCTGGCCTTTGTTGGTTCTGGTTTATCGGCTAATTTACGTGGCTTAATTTCACCGTTAGGAATTACTTTACCTAAGCAATTGGCTAACACTTTAGGTACAAATGGTGGCTGGTTTGATTTAATTGCTGTCGTCGCAATTTTAATTGTTGCTTTTCTGTTATCCAAAGGGGCTTCAACCGCAGCAAGAGTCGAAGATATTTTGGTCGTGCTGAAAGTTATTGCAGTCTTAACATTCATCATCGTTGGCGCTACTGCAATTCATCCTGAAAATTACGTACCATTCATTCCCCAACATCATCTCAATCCTGATGGCACATCGTTTGGTGGCTGGCAAGGAATTTATGCAGGTGTTTCATCGATTTTTTTAGCATACATTGGGTTTGATTCAATTGCTTCTAATGCAGCTGAAGCCAAGAATCCTTCTAAAACCATGCCACGAGGTATTTTAGGCTCACTAATCATTGGCGTAATCTTATTTGTTGCAGTTTCACTAGTTTTAGTCGGAATGTTTAAATATAGCAATTATGCAGGAAACGCAGAACCAGTCGGTTGGGCTTTAAGACATGCTGGCCACCCAATTATTGCTTCTGTTGTCCAAGCAGTAGCAGTTGTCGGAATGTTTACCGCGTTAATTGGAATGATGATGGCAGGATCACGTTTGCTTTATTCTTTTGGTCGTGATGGATTACTTCCCAATTGGTTAGGTACATTAAGCAAAGATAACCTGCCTAACAATGCATTAGCTTTTTTAACATTAATTAGCGTTTTAATCGGAGCTGTCTTACCATTCACGACTCTATCACAATTAATTTCAGCCGGAACACTGATTGCATTTATGTTTGTCTCATTAAGTATTTATAAATTACGGCCACGTGAAGGTAAAGATTTGCCACAACCAGGATTTAAAATGCCTTGGTATCCAATCATGCCGGCCCTAGCATTTCTTGGTACCCTAGTCGTCTTCTTGGGCCTAGATAAAGAGGCAAAGATCTATTCAGTTGTTTGGTTCTTAATTGGAATCATTATTTACTTTGCTTACGGTATGAATCATTCAACTTTAGGAAAACAAAAAAAGTAGAAAGGAAGCATTAATTATGAGTGAAAATCAAAAATTACTAGCTAGTGAAAATCAGCATTTATCTAAACAGAGAATCCAATATTATAACATTGCTATTGAATCTGGCCATGGTGCAATCATTACGGATGCTGATGGCAATGATTATATTGACCTATTAGCAAGCGCTTCATCAACTAACACTGGTCATGCACATCCGCACATTGCTAAAGCAATTGCTGATCAAGCCAGTAAGTTAATCCAATACACTCCGGCTTATTTCGCAAATATTCCTTCAATTAAGCTAACCGAAAGACTCTGTAACTTAGCACCTATGTCTGGTGCTGTTAAATTATCATGGGGTAATTCTGGCTCAGATGCTAACGATGCTATCATTAAATTTGCGCGTGGATATACGGGAAGACAGTATGTTGTCAGTTATACTGGAGCCTATCATGGTTCAACATATGGCTCAATGAGTGTCTCAAGTTGCAGTCTTAATATGGCACGGAAAATGGGACCAATGTTACCAGGTGTAGTAAAAGTGCCTTATCCCGATGCCTGGAGCAGACTAGCCGATGAGTCTGAAGATGATTTTGTAGATCGTATGTTTGCAGCTTTTAAATTACCATTTGAAACTTATCTACCAGCTGAAGAAACCGCAGTAATCTTAATTGAACCTATTCAAGGCGATGGTGGTATTACTAAAGCACCACAAAAATACATGGAAAAAGTCTATAACTTTGCTCATGAACACGGGATTCTATTTGCCGTAGACGAGATTAATCAAGGAATGGGACGAACAGGTAAATGGTGGTCAATCCAGCACTTTGGAATTGAGCCTGATCTAATGAGTGTTGGTAAATCTATTGCTTCTGGCTTGCCACTAAGTGCCGTAATTGGTAAAGCAGAAATTATGGATAGCTTGGATTCGCCAGCCAATGTTTACACAACTGCTGGAAATCCAGTTACAACTGCAGCTTCGTTAGCTACAATTGACGTAATCGAAGACGAACATTTAGTAGAGCGCTCAGCAAAGCTAGGGAAAGTTGCAGCTGATTTCTTCACTAAAGAACAAGCTAAATATCCATTTATTGGTGATTTTAGAATGTATGGTCTAAATGGTGGTATTGACATCGTTGATCCAAATACTAAAGAACCCGATAAAGCCGCAACTACCAAATTAATTTACCGAATGTTTGAACTTGGAGTAATTATTATTAGCTTAAAAGGAAACGTACTACGTTTCCAACCACCACTAGTTATTACAGATAAACAGCTGCAACAAGCGTTCAAGATCATGGATCAAGCATTTAGCGAGCTCCAAGCTGGTAATTTAAAATTACCAGAAAACGCTGAAGAGATTGGTTGGTAGTTAGTTAAGCTCACATTTCAGTTAAATAATAACAAAAAAGTGTCTGATAACTTATTTATGTTATCAAACACTTTTTTGAATTAAACTATGCCACCTTCGTTTATATCATAGCTTCTCCTTTTAGACTTTTAAGCAAAACAAAGACGAGCTTCTAACATTGAAGCTCGCCTTTTTTAAATATTAACAATTATTTTTAATTACACATTTAAGACCTTGTTCAAGAAGTCCTGCAACCGCGGACTTTGTGGGTGGTCAAAGATCTCTGAAGGTGTTCCCTGCTCCATAATTTTGCCATCTGCCACAAACACTACTCGATCAGCAACTTCTTTAGCAAAGCCCATCTCATGAGTAACGACTACCATGGTCATTCCTTGTTTTGCCAGTTGTTTCATAACTTCTAAAACATCGCCAACCATCTCTGGATCAAGCGCAGAAGTTGGTTCATCAAACAACATCACATCGGGATTCATCGCCAAGGCTCGTGCAATTGCTACACGCTGTTGCTGTCCACCAGATAACGATTGAACTTGGGCATCAATCTTATCGGACAGACCTACTGTCGCCAATAATTTTTCGGCCTGCGTGCGAGCTGCTGCTTTATCTAACTTGTGTAGTTCAACTGGCGCCAACATAATATTTTCACCAACAGATAAGTTATTAAATAAATTAAAATGCTGAAAAACCATCCCAATATTTTCACGCACCTGATTAATATCAACTTTGGGATCAGCCACATTAACACCATCAATTACTATTGAACCAGCAGTCGGTTCTTCTAGTTTGTTTAAAGCACGCAACAATGTACTCTTACCAGAACCAGATGGCCCAATGACTACTACAACTTCGTTGTCCTCAACAGTTAAGTCAATCTTCTTTAGCACATGATTACTACCGAAGTTTTTGACTAAATTCTTTACCTCTATCTTAGCACTCATATTTTTGTCCTCTTCTCTACCCAATTTGATAACCAAGTTAGTAGCGTAATAACAACTAGATAAATTACCGCAACAATCGTCCAAACCTTGAAGCCTTCCAAATTGCGGGCAATAATAATTTTACCTGTTTGCGTTAGTTCCAAAATACCAATTACTGATAAGATTGAGGTATCCTTGAGCGTAATAATAAACTGGTTAATAAAGGATGGCACCATAATTTTAATTCCTTGCGGCAAAATCACTTTACGCATGGCCTTACCAAATGGCAAACCTAGTGAGCGCGCGGCCTCCATTTGCCCAGAGTCCACCGCCTCAATTCCACCTTTAACAAAGGCAGCAATATACGCACCTTCGTTAAGCGTCAACGTGACGACACCTGCTACGAATGCCGGAATTTTTTGACCAGTTAAACTTGGAATTCCTGTATAGATGAATAGCGCCAAAACTAGTAATGGCATCCCACGGAACATATAGATTAGCGTGCTTGAAAGTCCATTACAGAATTTATTTGGTACAACACCCAATAAGCCGACTAGTACACCAAAAATTGTAGCAAAAATAATCGCTACTACAGTAAGCCACATTGTTTCACCAAAACCTGATACTAAGGCAGACTTATTCTGCTTCAATAGACCAACAAAGCTGCGATCCTCAGTATCTTGATTACCACCAGTAGTCTTTTGTTGCTTAGTACCTAAATATTTAGCCTTAATATCATCATAAGTGCCACTTGCTTTCAAATCTTTAAGTCCAGCATTGAAAGCTGCTAGCAATGCGCTGTTCGTTCCCTTCTTAACACCAAAAGCATATGGCGCTTTTAATGCAGGTTTAGTAACAATCTGCAACTTAGTGCCTTTCTTAATAGCATATTGCATCACTGGTTGATCTTCGAAACAAGCAACTGAATTGCCAGTCAGCACATCTTGATACATATTGTTTGAGTCATCAAAAGTTGTCGTCTTAAAGCCATACTTTTTCTTGATGCTATTTGCATATTGAGCACCAGCAGTTCCTGTTTTAATGGCAACCTTTTTGCCTTTTAGTTGAGACAGCTTAGTAATCTTACCATTATTAGCAGTTGCCATGACGACACCAGACATAAAGTAAGGCTTAGAAAAGTCAATTTTTTGCCGACGCTCTTTAGTGATCGACATCCCAGCAATCATGCCATCAATCTGTCCCGACTCTAATGCTTGGACTGAACCATTAAAACCTAACGGCTTAATCTTAACCTTAAATCCTTGTTCTTGGGCAATATTCTTCAAGATATCAATGTCAATACCGACGTATTTATTATCACTGTTAGCAAACTCAAACGGTGGAAAAGTCACGTCTGTTCCAATAACAAAAGTTTTGCCTTTTACATCTGCATTAACCTTAGTACCAAGATATTTACCCACAATTTTGTTATAAGTACCATTGGCTTTGATCTTTGCAAAACCCGCGTTAAACTTACGGATCAATTCTTGATTCGTACCCTTTTTAACTGCAAAACCATACCAACCAGTATTTGCAGCTTTAGTGACAATCTTTAATTTCATGCCCTGATTAATGGCATACTGCATCACAGGCTGATCTTCAAAACAGGCCACAGAATTACCAGTAACAACATCCTGATACATATTATCGGAGTCATCAAACGTAACTGTTTTAAAACCATATTTTTTCTTTAAACTATTAGCATATTGAGCAGCAGCGGTTCCAGTCTTGAGTGCCACGCGCTTGCCCTTTAAATCCTTAAAGCCGCGAATCTTGCTATTGTTACCAACAGCCATCACCACACCAGTCTTAAAATATGGTGTCCCAAAGTCAAACTTTGCTTGCCGTTCTTTGGTGATTGTCATCCCAGCAATAATACCGTCTAACTGACCAGACTGGACAGATTGAACTGCACCATTAAAGCCAACCTGCTTGGTCTTAACCTTAAAGCCCTCTTCTTTAGCAACCGCATTAATAATATCAATATCAATGCCAACATATCGATTATTATCGTTAGCAAATTCAAATGGTGGATAAGTAACATCTGTGCCGATTTCATAAGTCTTAGCCTGTGCTTGATCAGTGAAACTACCAATCAGCACTGCCATTATTCCTAAGAAAATCACACCTAACATGCTTCTACGCAATCGGTTATGCATAATCTTTACTCCTTACATTAAACTAAATTAGATAACTACAAATAAACTCATTATCCCTATTAATTATAAACTTACTAAGCTATAAAGGGAATTAATACACAACTTGACTAACAAAAAAAGACTGATTCTACCTAAATAGAAATCAGTCTTGTTAAATTTTAATAAGTTATTCTTGCTTTAAAACTATATTTTCGTAAAGCTTAACCGTTACTAAATAATAACCTAAATACAGTACAATAAAAATCACAAATGGTACCCAAATATTACTATACGGATCGGGCAGAAGTGTTCTGAATAATCTGAGTCCAAATAGCACATCAATTATCCCCAAAACTCCAGGTAATAGGAACAAAGTCCCAATCTCTTGTTTAATTGATCGCCGCAATACTTGTTGTCTGGCACCAATCTTGTAAAGCATCTTGTAGCGAACCTTGTCACTTGCTGCACCACTCAAAACTTTAAACATTAAAGTCGAAGCTAGCATGGTTAAAAAGGCCAGCCCTAAAAAGAAACCCATAAATTCAAAACCACTGGCTAAACCAATCATCATTTGATAATTATTTGCCTTACTAGTTTGGAAGATATCTTTGAAAGCCGCATTCTCCTTTGCCTCTCGTTTTTCAATACTCAGAATAGTTGGATAATCTTTACCAAAATCTGTAACTCGTAAGTATGAAACGAATTTATTCTGCCCGTTAATTTCCTGCAATTTTTGCAGTGAAACCAAATGAATGATCTTTGGTAAGCCATTAGGAACCATGCCGCCAAAAGTATTATTAGCATCCGTTCTTGGTTTATCTAATTGACTGGTTGGCAAAGTTACCTGATGCCATGATTCTTCATGGTTCTTATAGGTAAACTTCATATGCTTTAGCGGCTGTTTTTCAAGTTCAGCTCGATTAAAATATAGCTCCTTGCTAGTTTCCTTATAATGATACGTCTGCTCATCTTTAATATCTAATTTAGCCACATCACGCTTGATTGCAGGAGAATCGCTAACAATAGTCGCATCATAATAAGTATTATTCTGTGCCAAGTCTTTTAAAGAATCAAACTTCAAGCCAACCGTAATTGCTCCCAATGCTAAAGCAAAGAGTAGCGAAATTACCGTTAAGATCCGCGTATAATCACGCAAGCGAAACTTCAATTGTCCCAAGGTAAACATTCTAATGCCATGGTATGAAAAGCTTTTACGATTGATTAAAAAGCCAACTACCGCTCCAAAGAATGAGTTAAAGGTAAAATATGAACCTAAAACAATCGTGACTAATGCTGCCGGCACAATGAAGAAGATTGCCGTAGCAGGCATATTCATAATATGATATCCAGCTGCAAGCAAAGCTATTCCTAACACTGCCTCAATCGAGTGTAAGAATGAACGTTTAGTTAGTTTAACAGGTTGTTGATCTTCATGTAGCAAGTCAATAACTTTAGTGTGAGTTAACTTGCGACTATTGTGTAATGCCCCAAAAAAGAAAATAACAATGAAGAAAACTAAGGTCCAAAGAATTGCACTAGGCAAAATTGCTTGGAAGTGAGAAATTTGTAATCCTAAATTATTAATCAGCAATTTTGAAACTAATGCTGTCAGCCCAAAGCCGATCCCAATTCCCAAAAGTGCAGCCAAGATGCCAATAACTAGGGTTTCACAAAATATCAATAAACCAATTCTTGAATTCTTAGCCCCTAACATCATAAACATCCCATAATCATGCTTACGCATACTAAGCAAAAATGAATTCGCGTAGGTGAGATAGACCAGTGTAATTACTACTAACAACACAATTCCGAAGCCAAAGATAAAAGTTAAATAATTCGATGGCGCATTAACATCATGAGTCATAAATGACGGATTAGTCGCTAATGTTAAAAACATATAAAAAATGGTACTAGCAACAACTAACCCGGAAAACAATACGGCATAGTCTCTAAACCGGCTTTTAATACCTGTTAAAGATAATTTCCAAATCATATTTTGCTCCTTATTCTTCCGTACCTAAGTGATCGATCAGCAAGTGATAAAACTCTTGCCGTGACTGCTGCCCTTTAAGCATTTGCTCTCCAATCTTGCCATCCTTAATGAATAGAATTCGATTAGCAAAACTAGCCGAAAATGGATCATGCGTTACCATTAAAGTAGTCACATTATCGTTTCGATTTAAATTATCCATTGTATCCAATAATTCTCTGGCACTTTTTGAATCCAACGCCCCTGTTGGTTCGTCAGCCAGTAAAATGGTTGGCTCATGCACTAATGCTCTGGCTGAAGCCACTCTTTGCTTTTGTCCGCCTGACAGTTCGCTAGGATATTTAGCCAAAATTTCTTCAATCCCTAAACGCTGTGCAATCTTATCAACTAATGGATTTACTCGTCTAACTGAAAGCCCGCGCAACGTTAGCGGCAGTGCGATATTTTCACGGTTAGTCAAGTTTTCCAACAAGTTAAAATCTTGAAAAATAAAGCCAATTTGCTTACTTCTAAAATCTGCCATTTGATTAGCATTCAGTGTGCTAATATCCTCATGATTAATAAAAACATGTCCCGTAGTTGGCTTATCAAGAGTTGAAAGAATATTAAGCAAGGTCGTCTTACCAGAGCCTGAGGCTCCCATAATTGCCACAAATTCACCCGGTTCAACGGTAAAATTAATGCCCTTTAGAGCTTGATATTGTTTTTCACCACGTTTACCGTAAGTTTTAGTAGCATGATCTACTCGTAAAATTTCAGTCATTATACATCCTCCTCAAAGTATTTGCGTATTAACTTACTAACACACTAATATCTAGTATTAATTTTGTCAAATATTTGCACAAAAAAAGATAAATCCTTCAATTTCTTTAGAAAGATTTATCTTTTAAAACTATTTAATCATCATCGTCGTCATATTCATTGGAATCATCCGTAGTATCTCGGATAATTGTTCCACCACCGATTGACTTAATCTTCTGCTCATTGCCATCAAGTTGAAAAAGCCCATTCTTATAGAGCATAACTTGCGTATGCTCATCACCATTGCTCTTTTCAAAATCATAGGTAACTTTATAAGTTACACTGCTAGAGTTATTTGGCGCTGGATTGATTGCCACCACATCACAGTCAATATCATAATAATCAGTTGAATCATTGTGATCAAATCCACGCAACATTTTGTGTAATTCCTGATAACTACTATTATCAGATCCACCAATAAAATTGCTACTATCGGGACCATTAAAAGCTGCTTCTAATGCGTCTTCGGCTTCATCTTTATCAATCAAGCCTTTCCATTGCGGATACAAGATGATTCTACCGTCATCAAAGTCAATATCATCACTAAAATCATCATCGTCTTGCGCAGCAACTGCCGAAGGCAAATCAGTAATCACCTTTGATCGCAAAACCTCGTTGCCAACATTAGTAGTAACATAAACCTCCATATTATTGGTTATCGGATAATCCTTAAAGGTCTTACTACCATTAGCTAATTTACCAACCTGATGATCGTTGAGATAAACCTTGGCACCAGGTAGACTCTTAATAGTAAAAGTCGCGGTTTTAATATTCAAGTTCACTGTCTTGTTGGACCAAATATTAACATTAGCATTCGCCTTTAGAGTGCGTTTGGCAACACTTGACTTAACTTCAAATTGATATTTACCAGGAAACAGTGGTTTTAGCTTTTGATAATATTCGCCGTCACCTTTAGCCTGACCAACTGCTTGGCCATTAATCAATACCGTTGAATTAGCATGATTGGTTTTGACTTGCGGCGTATAAGTATTTAGATGCAGCGTATATTTCGGGAAAAACAACAAATAGCGCCCCGATTGTTTAAGACTTACTTGATCCAAACTAGTACCTGACTTGAGAGCGATCGCCAAATTATTAGCAGTAGATTGATGTGCTTGATAATATTTTTGGGTTGGCTTTAGCGACTCATCTGTTACCTTCATGGCATAATCATCAGTAGTTACGTATTTTGCTAATGGCATTTGCGGATTCTTCAAACTAACCATGATTTGATCAATTTGATTACTGCGACTGTAATGATTACTACCCCAAGCATAAAAAACGCCAAACAAAACAAATACGACAACCGCTGCAATCAAAATAAATTTAGTTTTCTTTTTAACTGGTTGCGGCTTACTTGCTACTGCTTGACGCTTAGGCGAAGCAGCCTTTTTCGTCTCACCAGCAGTTGCCGGCCTGCTAGCTACATTAGTTAAATCAGCCCCGCAATGCGGACAAAACTTAACATCAGCATTTACCTGATTGCCACATTGCGGACAAAACTTTTTCCCCATCTTCTACACCTCGCTTGTTACTACATGTGACTAAAATAAGTAATGAATTGTAAAACAACTGTATTATACGCCAACATCAGCCAAACTATTTCAACCATAAAGCTTGCAAATAAAGCCAGCATTATGCCATACATCTTGTCACGAATCGGATCAGAATCACCTAGTAATACTACTTGTACGGCAAGCACAAATAGATTAAGACTAATCAAACTTAGAATGACTGCAAAAATCTGACCACCTGCTCCCATCATCATAAAGATAAAGACAGCAGCAATCAAAATCAAATTTAAATTCGAGCACTGCACTGCATGATTAAAAAAGGTCAGGAAACTATTTTTGGGTCCATAAATAAAGCGATCAACCAAGTAATTCACCCCAGTAAAAGCTGCTTCTAATAAAATTACAAAAAATAATACCTCAAAGACTGTAATAAATGGAATGTTAACAAAAAACGCTTGCTGGCTACCATAACTATTTAAACCAATGTAGAAGCCTAATACCAATAACAAATCTTCAATTAACAAAGTGACTGCTCCATACCAGCTAGTGCTTGGCAGTCTGGTAAACGGATGTTGCCAAGACTTCACCAGCCACTGCCAATAACCCTGCATTTGATCAATTGGCTCTTGGTCACTTTCATCTTCAAAATCTGCTTGACTTTGATTAACATCTGCCTGGAAAGTTTTACGATTAACTGCCATTTTGGCAACATTACGTAAATCAGCCCCACAATTAGTACAAAAGTTAACATCATCTTGCATTATCGTCGCACAATTAGGACACTTTTTCATTCATTTTCCTCCTAAATTTAGGTTAACTACTCCCTTTTATTGTCATCTTTAGTTTAATATAATTTAGTGCATTAAAAAAGAGCGGATTTTCCCACTCTTAACATACTATAAATTAGTTTCTATTCATCATCTTGTACAGCACAATTAACTGTCTGTCGATTGCCACAACCACGCCGATAAATTCTTCTTTCATTATTGCGTGGCACTGCACGTTGACGATCATTACGACCCCAACAATTATCCCAACTAGCTCGCAATTGCGTAGCAACCGTTGGATTATCAGTATTTTTGGCTTGCGTTTTAACTGGTAGAGATAGTCCTACCAGTAGCAATAAACCGAAGACTAGAGTTATCAATAGTGGTTTCTTAAATTTCATAGTTTTTTTCCTTCCTAAAAAATAACTTAACTCACTAGCGCAACCGTTTCATAACTTGGCGTAACGGTGTCACAATAATTGGCGTTACAATTGCCGTAAACGCAGCTTCAATTAAGCCATTAAGGCCTAGTGCGCCAATTAAAATTACAATTAGCGGTGTGTTGGGAGTCGTCTGCCCTAAATTAGCTACTAGTTTACCTGAATTTCCCATAAAAATCACACTCGTTAAAACAATTACCACAACCGTATTGGTCAAAGACGTAACTGCCCCAGCAAATAAATAACCCCAACCTTGAGCAACTTGCTTCTTGTTATGCAGCAATTTACCAATTAAGCCAGCAAATAATCCTGCTAAGATACTTGGAGTCAATGAAATAAATACATTTTGGAACAGCATTAAACTGACAATATCACCTGGTTGTGTGTAAGCCTGAAACAGTCGTAATAATCCCCAAAATAGACCAAACAGTGTTCCAGCTTTAGGGCCCATCAATAAACCATAAACAGCCACAGTTAGTGGCACGGTTGTAATGGCAGGTAAAGTCGGCAAAATTCGAATATAGCCAATATTGGGAACAAAGGTCTGCAATAAAAATATTGCAACAAACATAGCGGTAATCGCCAAATTCCTAGTTTGCTTTCTCTGCATTTAAATCTCCTCAAGGTATTTACTTTAAAATTATTTGTCATTATATGACTAAACTGTCTAATAAGCAAATCGTATATATTATTTTAATAAACAACTAGCCATTAACTATTTTTACTACTCGGTTTAAAGCCTGACGTGCTTCAGGAATCGGGTACAAAATAAAATCATGATCCATTTTAGGATAAATAAGTGTTTTTACCAGCAATTTTTGCACCTTAGCTAATTGCGCCAGTCGTAAAGCATCAAAGTATAAAATATCGTGTGTTCCTGTAAAAACATAGATAGGCACTAGGCCGGTTAGTTTGCCATAAACTGGACTAACTAAAGGATTGGTTTTAGACAACTTACCTGCATAAATTTGCCCACGCAATCGTAAGTCTGTTGCCTGCAAAAGGTGATCGTTTGGTTGAATTTCGGGAATTCGCGGATCAGATGTTGCAACGTCTAACCAAGGCGAAAATAAAATCGCTAGCTTAGGTTGTGGTAACTGCAATTTTGTGACCTGCTCAAGCATTGCCAATGCTAATCCCCCACCTGCAGAATCACCCATTACAAAAATATTTCTAGGTGCAACTGTTCTAAATAATTCTTGATAAACCTCTAACACCATTTGGTTGGCAACAATTGCGTCAGCACTTGGTGCTTTAGGGTAAATGGGCAGAACAACTTGGGCATGCAATTTACAAGCTAATTTTTTGAGCGTGGCAAAATGAAAATATAGTGGCTGCTCCCAATACGCTCCACCATGTAAAAAGAACACGGTCTTTTTACTACTGGCATATTTAGTGATACAAAAAACATCTCCGCGCTCGTTCCAAGGTTTAAAACCCATTTTTTTGGCATAAGTTGGCAAATGATATGGTTCATTAGACTTGTGTAAAGCTGCTTGATAGGTTATAGGTGTCAGTGCAGGAAACGGCTTGATAACTCGCAATCCTTGCTCAATTAGAGTACTAGCAACGCTAGTTCCCATCTTGGCACGTAATCCTGCCCATGCTAGTAAACTAGTGGTCAAAATTACGTTAGTCTTCTTCATTATTTACCTCCTGTTGCTGCTCATAAAAAGCCCTAAGTTTCTTTGCTTCATTTGCTAAAGTTACCTCATCATTAACCTGTGACAACTTATAACCTACAAAATATGGTGGCGCCGCAAAGCGAGGAACTAACTTAGCACAAATTCCTCCCATTTCCCGTGGATAAAAAAATAGATTATATGAGTCAGCTCGTCCCTGATTCATAACGCTCAGTAGATATTTAACTCCTATTTGAATCCAATCAGCCCATAAGTTTACTCCAGCAATATTGAGCAAGTTAATATTCAGCTCTTCATAGCCTTGAACTGGCTGAGTTGCAACATTTACTTCGACATCCTCCTCATTGAATAACGTTATCCCAGAAAAGTTCTTTTCATTAATATAACTGTAACCATCAACCTTATTAAGAGCAACCAGTTGCATATGGGGATGAACTAACGAACCACCTGAATGTGGCCCGTAATTTTTATACCAAAGAACTGATTTAAACAACTTGCTTTGCTGCATTTTGTTAAAGCAATCTAAAGCAAAGCTAAGTAATCGGCGATTATAAGCAACCGAATAATTAACAATATCCCCATGATGATCACTCGCTTCAATCAAGACTGTCTGCACCGTATCACGCAAGGTTGGAAATTTATTATGCAACCAAATCATGTCCCCAGTTTGCTGATAAATATCTGTTAAATCTGCAACTTGGCAAAAGGGACAAATTGCCTTGTTTTTAGTTTTCCGATATGAATGTGGCTTATTTTTAGCAACTGCCAATTCAAAAACTAATGGCTTCATTTCCATAATAACCTCCCAAATAAAAACTGGTGTTTTACTAACCTTACAATAGATGATAAACTTAAACAGCAAATAATTTCAAAAAGCTTTAATTATAGTGGGTGAATTATGCAATCAAGAAAAGATTTAAAAAAACACAATAATCGCAATAATCTCTATTTAATCACTGCTGGCATTATTTTAAGCTTATTAATTGTCTTCGGCGTTGTGCTATATAACCAACATGTCGAATCTCAAAAACAAGCTAGAGAATTTGCTACTAATCACTTTAATCCTAATGTTAGCATTTATGGGGTTAAAGTTGGCAATTTAACTATCAATAAGGCTACTAAAAAAATCAATGCTCATGCTAATAACTTAGTTTTATTAGAGCAAGGCAAAGTTTCAATCGAACGCGATCCAAGTATTAATACAATTGATAAGCAAACAGTCGCGCAATACTTCAAAAAACAACACACTGCTATGCCTGACAAACGTAATTACAACTACCGTTTCCAAGCACTCGCTAAGGCTAAGCAAAAATTCAAGAACGTTAGTCATGCCGAAATTGATTATCAGATAGCTGGTAAAACTTTTAAACTAAAAGCACAAAAGTTAATTAATCAAGCGACCTTTAAAAATGGTAAATACAGCTTTACTAATGTTGAAAACTTAACGGCTAAGCTTAACCAAATGAATAATAGTGTTTCTACCTTACACCAAAGCTATAAATTCACGGTTCCAGTCCATAAAAAAGTTAATGGCAACAAAATTACTGTGAAAAATCAAAGCTATGGTTGGGGGATTTATACCAAAAAAGCCCAATCGGCAATCGAACAAGCTTTTTTAGACGGTACTAAGACACTTGATGGTAAAAACTATATTTACGGTTTAGGATACAGCACCTATGGACTAGGATATGGCAAAAGTAATCATGGCATTGGCGACAATTACGTCGTGATTTCACTTAAAAAACAAGAACTATGGATTATCCGCAAGGGTAAACTAGCTGTTCACTTAACTGATGTCGTCACAGGCACCAAGAATGGCGGCAAAGGAAACCGCACGCCTGTAGGTGTCTGGTACATTCAATATAAACAGTCTCCAGCTACCTTACGAGGTAATAATGATGATGGTTCAAAATATTCATCCAAAGTGCAATATTGGATGCCGTTTACACTCAGTGGTTGTGGTCTTCACGATGCTAGTTGGCGCACTGACTGGAGCAAGAAAGCATATCTGCGCGGTGGCTCACACGGCTGCATCAATATCAAACCTAGTGAAATCAAACCTGTTTGGCATAATGTAATCAAGCATGAAGCTGTAATTGTTTACGATTAATAGCAGCACAAAAACACCTCGTTTAGTCAGCGAGGTGTTTTTATATGTTTAAATTTAAACTAATTAATCTTCGATTGCCAAATTTGTTTTAATAGCTTCATTAACCGCAGTTTTTTCATGTTCAATTAAATCAACTTTGGTAGCAATTGATCTAGTATCCATCTGAATTTCACGACCTAAACCTGGTTGATTAATCTTAGGTTCAAAGAAGGCCTTGAATTCAGCTAAACGTTCTGGTGTATGGAAAACTCTGGCGGTGACTGTAATATACGAAGTAAATGACATATCGCCACCAACTGTCTGTTCTAGCCAAGACCATTTATCTCGTAACCAATCCCACGCAGCCTGCTGCCCTTTTGGCTCAGCTAAAACATTATAATACCAAGAGCGTAAGTCTTGCGGCTTAATTACATCAGCATCTCCAAAATCAGCAATAATTCGATCAATTTCCTGCTCATCCTTGGTACTGGTAATTGCTGATAACAAGTCTTCCTTATAATATGGATCAACTGCTGCCTGATATTCCTTAATTAGCTGCTCAACTAAGCCTGTTCTAGCATAATTCTTAACTTCATTCATCAAGACATATGGACGAATTGCAGCATCTAAACTAGCTAACTTAGACTGGTAATCGTTGAAGATTTGATGACCCGTTGCAATAACCGCTTGATTTTCAGCATAAAGAGCTGCCGAAAGTTCTAGTGGACGCATTTGCAAATCTTCCATAGAATCATTAGCTTGTGACTCCCAGCCTAACCGTGCAACTTGCGCGTGCGACAATTGATTAAAGAATTGTTTTAAGTTCTTTTCTTCAATCGAAGCAGGAGTAACAAACTTACGCAATTTTCTAGCTAAATCGAATAAGGAATTAATCACAATATTTGATTTAGAATTAGCAAACTTAGGCAATAACGGTACAATTTCGGCATAAGAAACCTGCTTGCCTTCTGCTAACAACCCTAAATCTTGCAATAGTTGCAATTGATCAACTGCTGTTAACTCATTCAGTTCAGTCATAATATCTGACATCAAAGTTTCATCATAGTTAACGATAAAGTGTGAGCTATTACCAACATTCAAGCGTAATGCATGACCTGCATTTTCACGCAATTTTTGATAATTACCCAAATCAACTTCTGCTTTAGTCATAATCTTTGGTGCTTCAAAGTTAGCATTTAGCGGGATTGCCCAAAGACGACCTTTGTCTTCACCTTCACCAGCAAAAAATTGTTGCTGCTCTAAAATTAAGTGTCCATTATCAGCCACCTTAGCAGTGACAACCGGATAACCTGGTTGATCTAACCAAGTATGCATAATCTCGCCAATATCTAAATCGGTCGCTGTTGATAATGCATTCCACAAATCATCGCCAGTAGCATTGCCATATTGATGTTGTTCAAAGTAATATTTCAATCCAGCACGCAACGCATCATCGCCCAAGAGTTTGCGTACCATTACCAGCATTCTAGAACCTTTGGCATAGACAATCGCACTGTCAAACAGGGAATCAATATCTGCTGGGTGTTCAACTTCAACATGGACAGACTGGACGCCATCAGTTGCATCCCGATTTAAAGCCATTGGAACCTCACCCGTCTGATACATATTATCCCAGACGTGCCAATCAGGTTCGATAGCATCGATTGATAAGTACATCATCATATTGGCAAAACTTTCATTAAGCCACAGATCATCCCACCACTTCATCGTTACTAGGTCACCAAACCATTGATGTGCTAATTCATGGGCAATTACGGTAGCAACGTAGCCTTTTTGCGCAACTGTTGCGTTATCTGGATCAAGTAAAATAGCTGCTTCACGATAAGTGACTAGACCCCAATTTTCCATAGCTCCAGCAGAAAAATCTGGCAGAGCTAATTGCCATGAGTGTGGTAATGGATATTTAGTTTGGTAAAATTCCTCGTAAAATTCAATTGAACGTTTAGCAATATCTAAAGCAAAGTCTAATTCCTTAGGCTGATGTGCCTTAGTCGCAAAAACGCCAACTTGCACACCATCTTTAGTTTCTGTGAGCTTAGATTGTAATTCACCAAAGGCAAAGGCAACTAGATAAGTTGACATTCTAACTGACTTTGCAAAGTAGTGTACGCCATCTTCAACCTTAGCTTCTGGCATGTTGGCGATCGTTACTTCACCAGGGTGCTCATCATATTTCAACGCCAAAGTAAAAGTAGCTTTTGCTTCAGGCTCGTCAACACAAGGAAAAGCTTGTCTTGCAGACGTAGTTTCAAATTGGGTTCCAATAATCTGTTTCTTCACACCATCAAGCATGTAATAAGATGGATAAATCCCCATCATAGTATCAGTTAGTGGGGCGCTATAAGCAACTGCAACCGTCACTTGACCACTATGGCCAAGATCAATCACAATCGCCTCTTTATCATCATCAACAGTAAACGGCAGCTCACGGTCGTCCTCCTTAACTGAAATGATGTTCATGAATTTTTGATTAATAAAAATCGTTTCTTCAACCGCTTCACCAGTAATGGTTGATGTTCCCGTAATTGTCTTCTTTTCCCGATCTATATCAATGAATAAATCATAATGATCAGGCTGAAAAGTTTCATAAAAATGTTTGGCAGCCATAATTTCCTCCTAAATTAATATTCATTATAAATTTTACCAAAAATACGGCTAAATTGCAGAAAAGTTGAATGTAAGGCAGGCGTGTTATTTCTGTAACAACAATGAAATATTTTAAGCGTACTATATTCAATAGTAATAAATCTAGTTTTTAAGGAATGAAGAAATTGCGGAAAAGTAAAAGTTTAATTTTAAAGATTCTTTCAGCGTTAATGCTAGCCTGCAGCTTAATCGCTGTCTGTGAAGTAACCAACCATAATCCAAGTACCCAAACAGTTCAAGCTGCTAAGTTATCTAAGCGTGAACGCAACGCCAAGAACTGGATTGCACAACGCGAATCTGGTGGTAACTATCACGCACGTAATGGTGCTTGTTATGGCAAGTTTCAATTAAATATTGGTTACCTTCATGGTGACTATTCTAAAAAGAATCAGAACAAAACGGCGGACAGATATGTCAAGAACCGTTATGGTTCATGGGTAAATGCCAAGAAGTTTTGGCAATCACATCATTGGTATTAAACTTTTCATTCCTAGATATACAAAAACAACCTAGCAAATCTGCTAGGTTGTTTTTTAGTTGGATATAATTTCCAAACGTACTTATGATTTTTGATTGGATAAAAACTTTATAAATCTGGCTTCATCCCTAGCTGACAAATAACCAACAAATTTTACAACTACGTACTGTTCCTCCACTCTACGTAAAGCAACCGTGTCTATCCATGACGGTTGCCTTAGTCCCGCAGATAACCAATCTTTAATTTCAAAATACATGCTCTTAAGATATTCGGGTTTATGAGAAAATTGACTTGTTATTTTGTAATAAGTGATTTTTTGATTACCATTCCTAACTACAAATACTGGTCTAATTTTAGAACCTAGCCTACGTCCTTTGTCATAAGCCAGATCAGCAATCATAATACTGTTCTCACGAACACTACCACTCATCGCATAAATTCCTCACTATCTGCTTTTTTTGATAAGTCTAATTCTTGAATTGGAGACTTTTCAAAGGCTAATTTACTAATTGCATCAAAAAATCCGCTAAAATCTATGGTTTTAACGGATTAGCACTTTTTATTAAAGTAACTAACTAAAAATTCCCTATAAACAATTTACCACATACCAATAATCTTCATCCAGCCTAAGCCAATTACTCCGTAGACTAGAATATAGAAAATTCCGAAAACAAAGCTCATCTTCCACCATTCATTTTGTTTAACATAGCCCGAAGCCGCTAAGACCGAAGCTGCCGGACTCGAATAGTGAGTTGTTGACCCCATGATTGCAGAAAAGAAAGCTAAAAATTGAGCAGCCATCATCTTTGGAGCGCCTGCAGCAATTGCTACAGTTAATAGTGGCAGATACATTGCTGAGTTGTGTGCAGTTGCACTAGCAAATAAATAGTGTGTGTAAAAGAGAACTAACGCTAAAATAATTAACACTAAGAGCCAATTTACACCCTTTAAACCAGCCGAAATACTGCTGGAAATCCAACCGATAAAGCCAAATTGGGTTAGCTTTTCCGCCATAAAGATTAAGACAGACATCCAGATCAAAATGTTCCAAGCACCTGTTTCGTGCAACAAATCATTTGGCGTCAAAATGCCAGTAAATAACAATAATGAAACGGAAATAAAGGCAATCAAAGTTGCATCAATATTTAAAGTACTCGATAGCATCCATAAAATCAAAGTAATCGCGAAGATTAGACTCATCATTTTTTCTGGCAAACTAAATTTACCCATCTCAGCTAATTGGCTATCAGCCCACTCTTTGGCATTTGGCGTTTCCTTAATTTCTGGCGGATACATTTTATAAACAAAAAATGGAATTACTGCTAAACAAATTGCCGCTGGCACAATACTGGCTAAAAGCCAATTCATCCAGCTCAAAGTTACGCCAGCTTTACCAGCCATCGCTACCGCAATTAGATTCGGTGCACAGGCCGTCATAAATAACGATGAAGTAATAATATTAACTTGAAATTCCGTAAAGGTTAAATATGCACCCATCTTTTTTCTTGATGGATCGTTAGGCTTAGAATCAAACGTATCTGCAAGTGATTGAATTAATGGGTAAACCACCCCACCAGCCCGTGCACCATTTGATGGTGTAGCAGGTGAAATAATCAAATCAATTGCCCCAATGGCATAGCCTAGACCAAGTGATTTTTTACCAAACCACTTAATAAAATACAAGGCAATTCTACGGCCTAATCCCGTCTTCACAATCCCACGTGAGATCATAAAAGCCATGGCAATCAGCCAAACAGACGAATTACTAAAAGCATCGACTGCACCCTTGGCAATTACCTTACCATCGACTACTTTATCAGCTAAAGGAACCAGTCCTAGACAAATAGTCAAGGTGAAACCGATCAGCGTCACTCCTGCAATTGGTAGTGGCTGCGTGATACAACCTAAAATAGTCGCCACGAAAATGGCTAACATTTGCCAGGCCTGAACACTCACTCCCGCTGGGCGAATTGCCGTGGTAAACCAAATTGCTAATCCTGCCACTAATGGCAAAATAAATTTAGAATAGTTTATTTTCGCTAGATTTTTCATAAATCCTCCTTCTAGACATAATCACCATAGTATCATATTCGTTGCTGAGGTAAAGGGCTTTTTTGCACATCTTATAGTTACAATTAAACTTAAGAACATACAAAAACACCCTTGGCTACCCAAGAGTGTTTCTGCGATTTATTTAAAAAAATACTAATTAAGCATGATGTGCATGGTGCCTCATGGCGTGTGCTTGCGCCTTCCGAGTCTTAATCCAACTAGCAAAAAAGGCTACTCCAAAAACAATTAATGACATAACAGATCCAGCAATAACTAGATCGGTATTACTATTCATAGTCATCGATTGCTCACGTGCAAATAAGTCTTCTGACTTATCAACTTGTCTGCATAACCCAAAGAACAACATGATCAGACTACTTAGAGTCAACAAGCCATTAATCGCCATCCACATTCTAATCTTTAATAACTTCATAAAATCATGTCCCTTCTTTCGATATAAATGTCTGTATTATATACCCCTAAAAAATAAATGCAATACTTTTGCATAAAATAATTCAAGCTTTTTAATTTTTATCTCATTAGACGCCATAACAACTGCTTTTGCCAAACAGCTAATTAAAAAAACGACCCACATAGATCGTTTTTTAACTAATACTTAAACATAAATTGGGAACAAACATCATTTATTGTCCCCATTCACTTGCTAGCCATTCTTGTGCTAACTCAAACCAATGTGCCGCATGAGGATTTTCTTGCCATTCGCGTCCCTTAGTTACCATATCGCCGCGAGCTAGCGAAAAGCCATGACCACCTTGATTAAATAAATGAACTTCACAAGGTACTTGATGTTCATGCAACGCAGCAATATATTCCAGTGTGTTGGTAACTAATACCATCGGGTCATCCCAAGCATGAAAGATAAAAGTTGCAGGTGTTTCACGTGTAACTCCTAACGAACTATCTTTGAGATACCGATCTTCTGGTACCATCGATTCTTCATCTTCTGGTACCTTAAAGCCAATCTTTTCAATATCAATTAAGGGATAACCTAAGATCGTCTTATTTGGCAGAACCTCAGCTTGCTCAAAATCATATTCCGTTTGGTATTTTACCGAAGTAGCTAAATAGTTAGCAATACTGGCAACATGCCCACCTGCAGAAAAACCAATCGTTACAATCTTATCAGGATCAATTTGATATTCTTGTGCATGCTCACGATAATATTGCACAGTTGCCAAAACATCGAGCGCCGCATCAGGATAAATCTCACCTTCATCTTGCACCAAGTTATACTCCATGACGACACTATTAAAACCGCAATTATTAAAAGCTAAGGCAATTGGCTCACCTTCACGCTTGGATAAATGATCAAAGCTACCACCAGGAATTACAATTGCGAGTGGATGTTTAGGTGTTCGCAACTCACCGATTTTAGCCAAAGTATACGTATGAATCTTAAACTTACGTCCATTAAAATTAGTTAAAGTTACATCTGCAATTTTCATTTTTTCACCTCTTGTTTTACCATCGTTTTAGTCAATAAGGCTGATGATAGCGGAACTGTCAATAACACACCAATCAGCGAATACAATACTACCAAAGCCTCATTAACGAACATCTTATCATTTACCACTTCACCAAAAGTATAATGTAGCCGAAAGTACCATAGAAATAATGAAAGAAAGCTACCAAACATCCCAAAAAGTATCGTATTCATCGCTGTTCCCAACACATCATTGCCAATTTTACTCCCACTAGCTAACAAATCGTCCTGACTAATCTGAGGATTATGCTTCTTAATTTCTAATAGACCTGAACTTATAGAAACAGCTGCCTCAGCTACAGCTCCAAGTGCTGAAAACATTGCTACGGCTACGGAAATTAACGGATAACTCAATCCCGGCATCTGTGACAAGCCTACCAACATTTCACCGGCTTCTGGTCCCAGCCCTGCCGCTTGAGCTAGCCACTCACAGCCAAGAATTACAACGCTAACTAGCAAACAAACAATCAGCGATACATAAAACGAGTTCTTAGCAACTTGATAATCATGTGTTCCCAAAAAGATAATCGTAACTAATTTTAATGGTACAAAAATCAAAATTAGGAGGGGAATGCTAATCCCCCAAGATATCATAATTGCTACCAAGATTAGTAACATGGTATTGATTAAGACACTAAAAAAGCTACGAATACCGGTTTCTCCGCCAACTATGGTCATTAAAATTGCCAAAACAATCACTAAAGCAGTTAACGTACTCAATTTTCATCCCTCACTTTGCGTCTTTTTTCTTCTAAAAACAGCAGACTACAGCCTGTTGCAAAGACAACAGTTAGAACTATGCCAATTGCGGAAATTACACTTTGCGTCGCCCCCAGTGATAAGGTAAAGCCAAAAGTTGACCCTAAGCTATTGTTATCACGTAAATAAATAATAGTCATCGGTAATGCTTCTGACATAAAAATTAAAACCAAAACATTAATTAGCGGTCCCATAATCTCTTGGCCAATTGTTCGTCCACTGTTGATCAACTGTCTAGCTGTTAAATCTTTTTTGGTTTCAACCAATTCAGATAAACTGGAAACTATGTCTGTTGCTTCATCCATTACTGCACCCAAGATTCCTAATAGTGTTTGTGCTAGAAAAATTCCTCGTGGGTCTTGCGTCGCGTAATCGCCCATTTCATATTTAATCTCAGACTCACCTGTTAGTTGCATTATTAAGTAACATAAAGCAAAAGAAACAAATGTCCCTAATAAAGTAGCCAACCACGTTGCCAGCATTTTACGATTTAATCCTTGCACGATTAATAAGCTGAAGAAGGAGAAGACAATATCGGCTAAACTAAATAATAAAATGATGTATGACCCATTCAGCTTCACGTCTAAAATAATGACTAAATAAAAGATCAACCAACTCAGTGCCATCGAAACTACTAGGCCAATTGTCTGCCGACCCGCTACCACTACCATCAGGGCAACTGTCACGGTCAAGGACAGGACTAACACCCAATCACGCTTTGGATTTTGGATAGCGGGATCATGATGCTTGATGTTAACAAAGATTCGCTGCCCCGCGCGATACTTTTGCGTTACCAATTGTGATGGATAGTAGAGATTAGTCGTCGTAAACTTTTCACCCTTGTGTTTACCAGATAAAACCTTTAGGTGCAGAATTTGCTTTCGAGTTTCATCTTTATTACCGTAAACATCTGTACTTTTCTCTACCAAAGTATCCTTGATAGCGTGATCGGTAATAACAGCTACATCATCCTTATTATAAATATCAGTGGCTAAATAAGTACAGACAGTTAAAATAAGTCCAATTACTGCCACCATTAGTGCTAAAAAATAGCGCCGCCTAGTCTTTTTCAATTTGCTCATCCTAACTTGATATTCGCTTACCATATCATGATCTATTTTCGAGGCTAATTATGATAAAAACGGCTTTTTAACTAAAAGTCGTTTCTACATTTATATATTAATAAATCGTTGCCACCAATGCTCTTTTTTTGGCTCCAATTGCATATCTGATAATGTACGATGGGAATTTGCCTCTTGTTTTTCAGCATTTTCCTTGGCTTTAGCCAAGATCTCCTCGTGCAATTGCGCACTCGACTTAGTTTGATCTTGCTTAACCTGTTGCCGTTTTTCTTCAATAGTTAATGGACGGTCTTCTGGCTCTTCTGTTTTCGTTGGAACGGCATCTTCTTCATCAGTCACAATTCCTGAAATATCAGGTAATCCAGCAAAGTCATCAACTGTTTGGTCAGGCTCAGGTAATTGTTTCTGCTTAGCAAGTAAATCCTGATTTTGTTCTTCAATCCGACTAAGCTGCGTCTGTAAGTCTTTAATTGCCGCATTCTGCTGACTAATTGTTTGCTGCAGAGTATCAAGTACTTTAACTATTTCAGGAGAAGAAACTAAATCTTCTTGACCAGCTTCAGCCTTACGCGCTGGTGTCTTAGGTTCATCGCTTACCGCAAAGATTTGCCGGGCTGCTTCTTCCAATGTTAACCCATTATTCTTGGCCAATTGATGAAAATCATCTAAGTCTTGCACATCTTGCTTACTATATAAACGTGCCTTTTGCTTATTTCTAACGTAATAATCGGATTTACCCGTAATTCGCTCAACAATCAGTGAATACTTACGTAGCGTTGCGACACTGATTTGCAATTGCTTAGCCGTAGCAGCCGGTGCGGTTAGCTCTTCAAAATTATGCTTATTATCTGTCATTGCATGTTCTCCCCAGCATAAAATGACTAATCGATTTTATGTAATAAAGTCTGCTTGTGGTCGTAATATTCTTGACCAGCTTCAATTAATTTAGTAATTAAGTCAGTATAAGAAATTCCCGCTTCTTCAAATAATTTAGGATACATACTAATATTGGTAAAGCCAGGCAAGGCATTTACTTCAGTTAAGACTATTGCTTGGTCGCTATCGCGCAAAGTGAAATCTACTCGAGCTAAGCCATTACATTCAGTTACTTGATAAACCTTTAAGACGTTACTTCTGACTTCTTCAACGATTTCAGCAGGTAATTTAGCAGGTATTTGCAACTGGGTAGTTGAACTATCATCATACTTGTTAGCATAACTATAGAAGTCGCCTTGAGCATTAATGATTTGACCTACTCCCGAAACGATTGGCTTGTCATTGCCCAGAACTGCTGTTTCAACTTCAGTACCATGAATGGTTTCTTCAACTAACACTTTGTCATCATATCTAAAAGCATCAGCTAACGCTTGTTCGTATTCAGCGGCATTAGTAACATGGTGTACACCGACCGAAGAACCTTGATTAGCTGGCTTGACAAACAAGTCACCACCAAGCTGCTCGCTGACCTTGGCATAATCACGCTTAGCGTTATTTTGGTCATCATATTCAAACCGTTTAATCGAAATCCAATCAGCTACCTTGACCCCAACACGTTCAGCTAAAATCTTAGTAAACTCTTTGTCCATCGTCACTGCAGCTGACAAAACATCATCACCAACAAACGGTTTATCTAACAGACGAAATAGCCCCTGTAAAGAGCCGTCTTCACCCAGATTACCATGAACAATCGGAAAGAAAACATCAATCTCAGGCAAATTACCTAATTCACTCAAGTTAGCAAGATTGGCAATTTTGTGAGGAGTTTCAATCGTATATTTAGGATTATTTAGCACCTTGAAAGAATCTGCTTCACTCGCTAAATAGCCATCATTGGTCATCCAAATGGGATGCACATCATACTTATCTTGATCAATCGCGTTATAAATATTATGACCAGAATTGATTGAAACTTCGTATTCGGAGGAATTTCCACCAAAAATTAGACCAACTTGTGTTTTCTTAACCATTGTTTTTGCCCCTTAATATCATTAATCTCCTTTATTATACGGCAATTGGTTAGTAAAACACGAAATTTAGTAGAATTTTATATTTTCACAACAAAAAGACGACCTAATCTAGATCGCCTAAAAATGGATATTAATATATATTTTAATTAGTAGCAAGACAATAATCCACAAGCACAATGCAAACTAAATTTACCAAAATTATTAGTATCATTGGTAACAGCATGGTTTGCTGATAAGCGTAGTTATTTTCAGTAGTTAACGATATTAATAATACTAATGCCGGCATCTGCAATCTAAGACAATTAAGCACATCGCTACCCAGTTGCTTAGCTACTATTTCTTCCTTTAGCGGCAACCAGATAGTTTCTATCATTGAAACTAGAAAACTGCCAATTGCACAAATGGTATAGATATTTGATACCTTAGCTAACAATAAAATTGCCAAAACAGCAATGTAGATTACTTCTAATATTAGTCTTTTATTATTCGCTTTCATTTGAAATCTCACTATGCTTAAACAATATCAAATCGCTAATTAAAATGGAAATCATTTTCCTAACTATATTATGTATTATTTTCACATTAATGGCAAGCAAAGAATTAAAAAAACATGAAAAAAAGCAGTTCAAACGAACTGCTTTTAAACACCACTATTTTATTAATTACCAAATTTTGATTTTAAAGAATTTCTTTAAACCCGATAAGATAAATGTTGGTAAAGCCGGTACAAAAATCACTAACAGATACAACTGCCAGTTCAGGGCTGTTGTGCCCATAATAAATTGGAAGAATGGAATTACTGTTACTAAGAACGAACTAATTCCTGCAAACAAAACTGCGGCTATTAACCGTTTATTTTCAAAAGGATTCCGATCAAACAACGTTTTCGTACTACGAGCGTCAAAGATGTGCCACAATTGTCCATATACTAAAGTCAAGAAGGCAATTGTTTGCGACTCTTCACCGCTCATTCCTTGCCGGGCTGCCCATAAAAATGCGGCAAAGACTAGCACTCCCATGAAGAAGCCACGTATTAATACCCTTGACCATACATGATTGGCTAGGACAGACTCTTTAGGATCGCGCGGACTTTTTTGCATAATCCCCGCTTCTGGTACATCATATCCCAAACTAAAAGACGGCAAGGAATCACTAATCATGTTAACCCACAAAACCATCAGAGCAGTTAAAGTTGGTGTCCCAACTGCCACCTGACCAATTGAATGATTGAAAAACAAGAAGCCTAATAATATTGCCAATACTTCTGCCACATTAGTTGTTAATTCATGCCGAATAAAGTTCTTGATATTGCCATAAATTGTCCGACCACTTTTAACCGCAGATTCAATCGTAGTAAAGTTATCATCAAGCAAAATCAAATCAGCAGAATCTTTGGTAACTTCCGTGCCAGTAATCCCCATTGCGATTCCAATATCTGCTGCGCGCAGAGCTGGCGCATCATTGACACCGTCACCAGTCATTGCAGTAACTTGATTATGCTTTTGCAGTTGTTTAATAATCCGCTGTTTGTGCGCTGGTGAAACTCGCGCATACACATTAGTTACTGGGACACGTTCAAAGAGTTCCTCATCAGTCATTTTCTCTAATTGAGCACCAGTGATAACTGGTGCATTTTTACTGCTAATAATTCCTAGATCGGCGGCAATCGCCCGAGCAGTATTCTCATGATCACCAGTAATCATTACTACTTCAATCTTAGCATCATGTAAATTCTTGATTGATGCCTTAACTTCTTCACGTGGTGGATCAATAATTCCGGCAACGCCAGTAATCACCAATCCTGCTTCAAGTTCTTCAACGGGGGCATTTAAAGCCTCTTGTTCCGTAACTTCCTTTTGCCCAACCGCTAATGTTCTTAAAGCCTCATCGGCAAATTCATTAACTGTTGCCAAAAAGTTTGTTTTAGCAGCTTCACTATCAACAACTTGATCATTAAGCAAGACTGCATGAGCTTGCTTAACCATTACATCAGGTGCGCCCTTAGCGTAAACAATATAGCGATCTTGTTCTTTTACTACCACACTCATCATCTTACGACTGCTGCTAAAGGGTAAAGTGCGGACAATTTCATTATCTTTTAGCAAATCTGCTCGATCAATATGGGCCTTTTTACCCAAAACAGTTAAAGCTACCTCAGTTGGGGCACCAACAGGAACGTGTTCACCCTGTTCATTGGTTTCAATAGTTGACGTATTGCACAAGACTGCGCCTTTTAAAAAGGCTTGATCACTATGTTCGTTGGCATTTTGGCTATGAATCTCACCTTCAGGTTTATAGCCTAGTCCATCAACTTGATAATATTGACCATTGGCGTAATATTGCACCACTGTCATTTCATTCTTCGTTAATGTCCCCGTTTTGTCAGAGCAAATATAAGACGTAACTCCCAAAGTTTCTGCACTATTTAGCGATTTAATCAGGCCATTATTCTTTGCCATCTTACGCGCACCAATTGTCAATACAATTGACAACACCGCTGGCAAGGCATCTGGAACAGACGCCACAGCTAACGCGAGGGCTGTTGATAAAACGGTCGCAAATGCCGCAACGTTCATAGTTTTCGTTTTAATCATAATCATGATAAAAGTGAAAACTACCAAAATCGCTGCCATAATCATCATAACCTTAGTTAGGTCTTTGACTGTATCTTGCAGCGGTGAAGGCTTATCTTCAACCTCTTCAATCATTTGGGCGATATTACCAAGTTCAGTTTCACTACCAACTGCCACAACTACGCCTAGCCCATGACCGTTAGTAACCGTTGAACCTGAAAAGCCCATATTATTGCGATCAGCTACTTCAACTTCATCTTCGATGGCCGCAGTTTGCTTCTCAATTGCATCTGCCTCACCCGTTAAGTGTGACTCAATTACTTGCAGTTCGCTAACTTCTAGCCAACGGACATCCGCTTCAACAAAGTCCCCAACTTGACTGCTAATCACATCACCAACAACTAATTCATGAGCAGGAATACTTTGCCACTTACCATCACGCAAGACATTAGTATACCGATTATTCATCTCTTTCAAGGCATTCAGACTTTTACGCGCACTAACTTCTTGCCAAAAGCCCAAAATCGCATTGACCATGATTAAGATGAAAATTGCAGCAGCTTCATAGAGGGATTCTTGGCCACTTCTTATTTGTCCTTGAACCTTAATCTTGTAGTAGGCACTCAATAATGAGAGTATGACTGCACCGATTAAAACAATGATAATTGGTTCTTTAAAACTTTTAAGAAGAATTTTCCAATAGGGATCTTCGCGTTTTTCAGGTAACTTATTCTCACCAAATTTGGCTCTTTGTTCTGTTACCTGACTGGCAGTCAGCCCGCTCTCTAAATTGACTTTGAATTGTTCAATAATTTCTGCTTTACTCTTTTGATAGAAATTCATTGGCCGTCCTTTCTTAAATAAAGGAAAAAGCGCGGCTAACAAAATTTTGCTCACCCTCAAAAGCACATCTTGTGAGCCAATACTTTAACCTAAAAATTACATTTTTCTGATATTAAAATATGGCTATCTAGCACTAGCTTACTTGAGCTACTTACTTTTTGCAAGTAATATACTTGACAGCAAATAATTTTGAACTAAACTTTATTGCTTTAATAAAAACAATAGTTATTTTTTATTAAAGTTTTGCTTTTATCTATAAAAAAATCATGCAAACTATAGTAATATAGATTATCATCGAGAAAGTGACGAAGACGAATAGCATGCCATCTAAAAAACTAATACTGATCTCAACATTGCTTGTCTGCTTTTGTGCGACTAAGACTACCTTTGCCGCAGACTTAAGTCCCACTGAAGCCAGTCAAGTAGAGCAATATCAAGCTGAGTACACTACTTTACGTAAAACCGAATACAATATCCATAATCTTTATGCAACTAAGCCAAAGTTAAAGCGTAAATTTAATGCTGGTAGTTTGGCTCCTGCTTATATTAATGATCAAATAGCCTATATCAATTATTATCGGGGACTTTTTGGTCTGAATCCAATTACTAAGAATAAGCAAAGTAATCAAAATGCTCAAAAGACTGCTGCTGTTATGGCAGCAATTAATGCCAATCCTTTTATCAACCAACATGGTCTTCCTTATGAGAAAAGGCCCAAGAATATTACTAAGACCACTTGGAAAACTGCTCAGGATACTTCTCAAAAAGCCAATCTAAACTTTAATGCTAGTAATCAAAGTGCAGGAGAGGTCATTAGTGATTTAGTAACTGATCGCCACAACCTAACCGGCAATGATACTGGACATCGTGCTTGGATCTTATCGACTAGACTTACATCAACAGGAGTTGGCGCCGCTTACGGTACTAACGGCTATCGCTATTCAGTCCAAAAAGTCTTGAATCCAAAAGATATTTTTCGTCCTGCTAGTAAAAAAATGGTAGTCTACCCCAATAATGGAGTCTTTCCAATTGAACTGTTGCAGGGCAATATTGCCTGGTCAATTTACTTTTCTGATCAAACAATCAAGCATACTCCCAAAATCATTATTACAGATCTTGATACTCAGCAATCTGTACAAGCGACACAAGTAAAAAATTATCATGATATTGGATATGGCAACTTTCAAACAATTATTACTTATTCGCCAGGTTCACTGCCATTAATCACAGGTCATGAATATCGAGTTGATATTCAAGGCATTTATCAGTACCAATTTAAATTATTTAATCAAGCACAATAAAAGACAGGAGGGTATCTCCTGTCTTTTATATTTTTTAAAATTGTTTACCCAAAATATCTACATCAAGCACTTGCTCACCCATATCAGCTACACATGGCAAATGACCATAAACCTGATAGCCAGCAGCTTTAAATAAAGCCTGACTTGGCAAGTTATTAGTAAATATATAAGCCAAAATTGTATGAATTTCTAATTTCTTTACTTGTTCTGTAACAAATTGTAATGCTCGTGTACCTAATCCATGATGTTGCCAATCGCGATCAATATAAACACTAATTTCAACCGTAGCATGGTAGGCAGCGCGCCTATAAAAAGGGGTTAAACTAAGCCACCCTGCCTTATGTTTGTCAACTTGGATTATCCAAATCGGATGTTGAGCATCTCGAGCAGCAAACCAATCTTGTCTTTGTGCTACTGTCACCGGACTTAAATCAGCCGTTACACTCTTACTCGCAATATTTTGATTGTATATTTCCACAATAAACCGCAAGTCTGTATCTTTTGCCTTAATAAATTCTATCATCGGCTTTACCCCAGTAACTAATCAATTATTAGATGTGATTTCCCACGGAATAGCACTTAGCACATAAATAATTACGCCAACAATTACGAAGTTTAAAAAAACACTGCTACTAATTTCGATTAGATAACCAAACACTGCAAGATCAGCAACATTGCAAACAACTGGAATTAGCGCTAATACCCCGGCAGTTAACATTAACCAGAAGCCAACCCACATTCCAGCAGCAGTTATCAGATGCCATAATTCTTTGGCCGAAAATCGTTCTCTCATTTCGCTAATTAACGAATACAAACTGGCAATAGCAGCTACCAATAATACAATATTGATCAATAAAACCATGACAGCAATGTTTGCACCTAAGGTAATAGTATTCAAGCTGAAAGTATCAATAACTTCATATGGCGCATTATTGGCTAGCTTTTTTAATTTTGCTTGGACTAACTGCGCGTCACTTGAGGCTCCCTGACCAATATTCAACTCAATGTCATGCAGTATCTGTTTAGCCAAAGTTAGATTATTAAACTTAAACCAATGCAGTCCAAGGGTATAGTCGATAATATGGTCCGCAATCGGCTGCGTTTGCTTATTCGTCAGAAGATTAGCGCTATTACCATCTTCATCAGCACCAATCGCTTCAGCCAAAGCATCAAAATGTTGATTAACTTGTCTGACAACAACCGCTTGATTGTTATCACTACGAATTTGGCCCTTCATATAATATGGGTTTAAAAAAGTCACGGTAATCATGGTTAACGTCACAATTAGGAGAATTAGAAAAGGCAGTACCTTTTTGTATTGATTATTCTGCGGCTGACTTACCTTAGGTAACCCAGTTTGCGCACGATTAGCCATATTATCTTCCTTCTAACATACAATCTCTTTATCGTCATCAAACATAGTGTTAATTGCATCATGAATCACTTCGATATCAGCAGCGGCAATAATCTCATGACCAGCTTGTAGTTCTTGTTTTATCTGTTTAGAATTATAATTTAAAAAACTATACATAAAAGAACTAGTAGCATAATCTGCTAATTGCTCTGCGCTTAAATTATATTTTTCACGATTACGATATAGAAATCCGACTCCAGTAACTACAAAAGCAATGCCTGATTCTACTTGCACCATATCAAACGGCGTATCGTCAAATAATTGCACTTCTTTAATCCAACTATTGAGCATTTTACTCCAAGTATCGAGCGTTTTAGTACTACTAAAAACTTCCAGAATAATCCGCTCTAGCCCTTGATCATATATACCAAGCATCGCAATTATATAAATGAAAGCCTTGGTTCGCGCACAAATTCCAGCGTTAGAGTTACTAAACTTACTCACTTGCTGGTCTAACGTATTAAGAATATTTCGAACAACATCATCAATCAACTTGGACTTATGCGAATAATACGACTGTAATAAAGACTTTGAAATTCCCGATTTTTCAGCAACTAACTGAAAAGAAACATTATCCATCCCATTTGTTCGAATTAAAGAAAATGTATTATTTAGAATAATTCTGCGCCGCTTAAGGTTCTTTCGTCGTGCCATAAGTTTTCTCCGTTTTCTATACACTTTGCTTTTATTATATCAATCATTCAAGATAGATAAACAAAATATACTAAAAGGGAAATAACCCCTATTTTTAGTATAACTAAGTCACGCTTAGTTAAAAACAAGGATTATTAAGTAAAAGTTACTTCTCATTTTCACTCAAAGAGTGCATAGAACGATCATTATAAGCATAATTAATGCCACGCGCTAGCAGTAAATCAACTGAAATTCTGACCATGCGATCTGGATAATGGCTATGCTTAATCGTATCTGTTACTACAATTTGTTCAATTGGTAGTTCATTCAACACTTCAGTCGCATCTTGCGATAATAATGCATGAGTTGCTGCAACATAAACCTTTTTAGCACCAGCAGCCATAACTGACTTAGTTGAAGACGAAATTCGTGAACCAGTATCAATCAAGTCATCAACAATGATACACTTTTTATTCTTCACGTCACCAATCACATCGTGCACTTCAGTATCATAACGGGCACGACGCTGATCAACAATTGCAATTGGCGCATTAAAGAATTGACCAAAGTTACGAGCCAGTTTTGCCCCCGAATGATCAGGTGAAACAACTACTAAGTTGTCATCATCTTTAGTCGCAATCCCATTATCAAGGAAATACTGTGCCAAATGCGGTAAAGCATGCAAATGATCGACTGGAATATTGTAAAACCCTTGAATTTGTGAAGCATGTAAATCAAGAGCAATCAAATGATCCATTCCTGTAATTTGTAATAAATTAGCCACTAACTTAGCAGTAATCGGTTCACGTGAGCGTGTCTTAGTATCAGAACGTGAATATGCTAAATATGGAACAACTACGCTAACCTTATGTGCTGATGCACGATGCAAAGCATCCAAAACGATTTCTAATTCCATAAAGTTCTCATTAACTGGATCTTGAATCGATTGAATGACAAACACATCACACCCACGAACGCTTTCACCAATGTTTACTTGAATCTCACCATCACTAAAATGTTGCACAGCTGTTTCAATTAATGGCTTTTTCAAGATTGAAGCAATTTTTTCATTTAAAGCTGGATTCCCACTTAACCCGATTAATTTCATTGGGTGCATTAATTGCAAGATTTCTTCCTTATTCATAGCTACCTCTTCATTAAAAATACTAATCTTATCCCTTTATTATACTCAAAAACTAGTTTGTTTGACCACAGAGTCCACTCTAATTACTATTTAAAAAATTCTTCCATTAAATTAAGCAGCTTAAAACTTTTAACTGCATAACTATCATGAGTCTGACGGGGCATTACAATCAATTGCCCTTGAGGAATTAATTGACTGTACCAACGCACATGCTCGACTTTGACCCAATCCTTTTCACCGACAATACAATAAGTTGGAATAGTGATTGCTCGCAAACTATCGACCGACATGAAGCTCTCAGTTAGTTCAACTTGACTATCACGATCAAGTCGTAAAAACCGTAAAAAACCTTCAGTCAAATAATGATACGGACTAATACCGTTGCCGTTAACAAAAACACCAGCAATCATTAGCTTAGCAAAAATTTGCGGCTGCTGACTGGCAAGCATCATAGCTACCAAGCCACCCGCATCAAAGCCAAAACAAAAACACCCTTCAATGCCAACTTGCTTAATAAAACTGGCAACATCCTCGACTTCAGTTTGATAGTGTTCAGCCACGTCTCCTTGGCTTAAGCCATGTCCCCGCATATCGAGCACATAGACGGTATAATAAAGCGACAGCGGGGCTGCTACCTTATCAAACATCCCACCATCTAAGTGATGTCCATGTAGTAAAAGCAGTGGTTGACCCTTACCTAACTTAGTATAGTATAGTTGGTTGCCATTAACCTTTTCTCTCATTGCTGCTTCCTTTCACTAGCTTCGATTAACTTTTGTTCAGCAGTATGGTCTTTTTTATGTTCTTGCCATAAACTGTGAACAATCATCTTCGCCACTATGTAATTTGCCTTAAAATTATCAGGAATCATCTTTAAGCTAAAATCATGTACCATGCTATCCTTGCGTTGCCAATAATGATATAAAGGTTGACTATCACAATAAAAGCCCTGCGTTAATGATAAATATTCAATATTGAAAATCTGATCTTCCATGAAGGCTAAGTCTTTGACAAAACTTAAGTTATATTTGCGAATTACCGATATTTTATAACCTTTGTTCCAAGTATAGCCTTTAACTGCACTGGCAAATAAGTGATTATTAAATAGTGACCCCAATAAATTAGTAATCAACTGATAAGTTTTTAACTTGCTCTTTAATCCGCGAACTTGCTTTTTAGTTGCACTTACTGAACCAGATCGGTATTCATAATCTAACCAAAAACCACACGATACCATTGCTGCTTCTGGATGAGCATGAAAAGCGCGAACAAAAAAGGCCGTATAGTCAGCATCAACCCAATCATCACCATCATGAAAAGTACAATATGGCGTATCAATGTTGTCTAATCCAACATTACGGGCATCAGACAAGCCACCATTGGTTTTATTAATTAGTTTAAAGTAACGAAATTTATGCCGATAATGCTCCGCAATTTCACGAGTCTGATCAGTTGAGCCATCATTGACAATTAGCAACTTAAAGTTTGGATCTGTCTGGCTTGCAAGATGGTCTAACGCTCTAGCTAAATATTTCTCAACATTATATACCGGCATAATAACAGTTAATTCTGGTTGCTCAGTCATAACATCCCCCTCACAATTAGATTTATTATACCATTTAACAGTTAAAAATAATCTAAGATAAATAACAAAAAACGTTTAGCTTGACCTTTTATTGCCAGTCTTTAGTATAATTAACTTATTAAAAAGGAGTTAATTATTTTATTATGAACAAAAAGATTTCTATTTTTGCCCTCATCACGATCCTAATTACTGGTATTGTTAGCATGAGTGCATCTAAGCAAACAGTCAAAGCCGACGACTTGCCTATTATCTGTTTAGGAACTTCATTAACTAATGATCAAAAAGATGGCACCCTTAAGACACTGACTAAGCCACTCAATAATGGCAGCTATCAAACAATTACTATCGATGGTAATGACCTAGTTAAATATCTAAATCCTTCTGGCGATAACTTTACAACTAATTCTGGAGTCTGGTCCAGTGCTATGATTAAGAAGTCGGCTAGTGGTAGCGGTATTAATGTGCAAATTATCGACTACAACGGTCATAACAATATTACCAAGATCACTACGAGCCAATATAAAAATGCTGCACTGACTGCTGGTATTAGTGACGCCGATATTTATGTAACTAGTGCTACCCCCATTGATGGTTCCGGAGCCTTAGCTGGCGTCTATGCTGCTTATGCTAAAACCGGTGAAAACCTAAATCAAGCTCAAGTCAATGCTGCCCAAGACGAAATGGGCACTTTAAGTAAGATTACCAAAGAAAACTCTGATAAAGACGGTTATAGCGATGCGCAACTTAATCATGCTGTTGCTGGCGCCAAGCAAGAAATGGGTAAAGTTGGCAACAATATTTCTAATAGTCAAATTCATGATATCGTTGACAAACAAATTAATATTAACCACCTTGGCGATACCATTAACAATAACCAAAAGCAGCAAATCATCAATGTTTTAATTGAAGTCCGTGATTCTGGAGCGTTGAAGAATCATAATTTTAAACAACAGGCTGCTAGTGTTTCACAAGGAATTAAGGAACATGCTAAAGGTATTTTTGATAAAATAAATACTCCTAAAAATCGTAACTGGTTCCAGCAAATATGGCATAATGTGACCGAATTCTTTGGACACCTATTTGGTGGCACTCTAGTTTTAAACTAATTACATTTGATCCATAAACTGATTCAATTTATGGTCGACAAATTCATTGCCACGATTATTAGCATGACCTTTAGTCCATTCAAATTTGGTATTAGTAAATTGCTCAAGTAATTGATCTAACTCTTGCCAACATGCTAAATTAGCAATTTCACCTTTGGAACTCTTTTTCCAGCCACGCTTCTTCCATGACTTGAGCCAGCCCTTGTTAATCGGTTCTAATACATATTGGGAATCTAGCGTAAACAATAACCGTTGCTGATTAAAGCCCAGCTTGATTAGCTTCTTTAGAGCTTCAATCAATGCTGTTAATTCCATCTTATTATTAGTCGCACCAAATTCGCCATTACTATCAGAAGTTGCTTGCTGTTGCCCGGCTTCTTGCCATTCAATTAAATACGCCCAAGCAGCTTTATCGGTTGCTTTGACATGGCCACCCTTGTAATTACCTGTATTGCGTGTACCACCATCAGTATAGATTGCTGCAAAAAAGTCACTAGGATTGCTTGACTTAAAATGATTTGATCGAGTAGTTTTAGCTGGTTTACGCTTAGCAGTGACCAGCTTAGCGGGCTTTGTTGGTGGCTTAACCTGTTGACTTGCTCGCTTAATTTTAGCAACTGCTCGCTCCAAGGTATCTTCATCTTTTTGTAAGACTTCATTGCGCTCCGTTTGACCCCAGCCTAAATAATCAGTTGCATCAGTGATGTTCTTAAAAGATTTATATTCAGCATTGGAGTAGCCATTGACTTGTTGCTTCGCCGCATCCCAACTACGATAAATACCTGGCTCACGACCTTTTCTAACTGCATAAAATTTCATTTTTTACCTTCCTACACTCAAAGTTGTTTTTCAATGTTACACTATAATTAATTCTAATTTTAAGGGTGACAGTATGTTCTTCAATACTAAAAAATATAAAGAAGAAGCAGAAAAAAATCGTAAACATAATTTAGCTACTGAGCCTAGCCGCCTTAACATGATCTGCTTGGCTATTTTAGCTACTTTTGCACCCACTAGAATATTACTACGATTGCACAAAACTAAAATTACAGACAATGTCAACATTATCAACAATACAAAATGTGAGCAAATTCCTATTATCTACTTTCACGGTTTTCGCGGAGGCGACTACACGACTAACGCAATGGTTAAACAAGCTTTAAAAGATAAAGGAGATAGTCGCTTTTTAAAAGTTACTGTTGACTTGTGGGGTAATTACAAGCTAGAAGGCACGTGGACAGATGATGCTCAACCAATTGTGCAAGTAGTTTTTCGACAGCGCTTAGTAGGAATTTATGCGATTGATTATTATTTACGCTTAGTTTTGCCATTTTTAGCTAAAAGATATCATTTTACTCATTATACCGCAGTTGCCCACTCACTTGCTTGTCCGTGTATTGTGCGGACTGAAATGAGAACCGTGCACAAAAAGCACTTCCCTCGTTTAGATAAGTGTGTGTTTATCGCTGGGCCATTTGATGGTGTTACTTATTTAGGAGATATCCCCAACGTTAATGGACTCAATGAAAATGGTCGACCAGCTGTGATTAACTTTCATTATTTGTACCTCTTATTTAGACGCAAACGTTTTAACCCTAAAATTCAGGTCTTAAATATCTACGGGAATGTCTTAGACAATACTAATAGTGACAAATTTATTTCTGTTATCTCTGCTAAGAGCATTCGGTATATCCTCGCTCCTAGCGCACAATCTTATCATGAAGTTGAAATCCGCGGTAAAAAATATGCTGAACACAGTTGGATGCATGACAATCCATTTGTAATCGACATTGTTGATAAATTTATTGGGTTAAAGGAATAATTAGGGTTACTTTTTGGGAGGAAAAAAGTGGAATTAGTTCGAGATATTATCCGTATTATTGTTATTACCAACACTATTTTAAGTTTTTATATTGTCTTTCACAGGCGACGTTCAGTATCGACCACCTGGGCTTGGCTGATTATTCTACTAGTACTACCAGTCATTGGACTAATTTTATACGGCTTTTTTGGTCGAGGAATTTCTCAAGAGAATATCTTTGCAATTAATAAGCAGCAACATATTGGTTTGTTAAATGTGCAAAAATCAATTACTAAAGCCCCCCAAAAAATCAGTTCCGCAGACACTTCGAATAAGGCAGATATGGTAGTAAATTATTTTGACCGTAATGGTGAAGCACCATTAAGTAAAAATAACCATGTTAAGTTGTACACTGATGGTGAAGCCATGTTTCACGACCTTATCCAAGATATTGAACAAGCTAAAGAAACCATTAACATAGAATTTTACACTTTTTACAATGATGATATCGGCAACCAAATTTTAAATTTATTAATTAAAAAAGCTCGTGAAGGTCTTAAAGTTCGGGTACTTTATGATGCATGGGGATCAATGGGAGCCACTAAAAAATGGTTTAAACAATTGTGTGATGTTGGCGGAGAAGTCCTGCCCTTTATTACTTCACGCAATATGATTACTCGTTACCGGATTAACTATCATCTCCACCGCAAAATTGTCGTAGTTGATGGCAAAACCTCTTGGACTGGTGGATTTAACATTGGGGACCAATATCTCAGCCGTAAAAAGAAATTTGGTTATTGGCGCGACAGCCATGTCCGGATTGTTGGTTCTGCCTCCTTGATCTTGCAAGAACGCTTCGTCATGGATTGGAATGCTTCGATTCAAAAAGACAGCCAACTAATTACCTTTAACCAACTGCTCTTCCCAGATTTAGACGAAAATGAAATCCACCCTGGTGATGTCGCTACTCAAATCGTGGCTGATGGTCCAGATAATTCTAATGCTAACATGCGTAACGGTATTATGCGGTTAATGGGACTAGCTAAAAAACGACTCTGGTTGCAAACCCCTTACCTAATTCCCGATGATGCCATGTTTGCGACATTGCAAACAATCGCTATGTCAGGCGTTGATTTACGAATTATGATTCCATGCAAGCCTGATCACCCTTTTATTTATCGTGCTACTCAATGGTATGCTAACGAATTATCGCGTTACGGTGTCAAAATTTATATCTACAATCATGGATTTATTCATGCTAAAACGATCGTAGTTGACGATGATTTTGCCACAGTTGGCTCGATGAACCAAGATTATCGTTCTTACGATCTTAACTTTGAGGACGTAGCCGTGTTTTATGATCAAAACTTTACCAAAGAAGTTGCTCAAGCATTTGAAAAAGATATGCAATATTCGACTTTGCTTACACCAGAAATGATCGCAAAGCAAAGTCGCTGGCTGAAAACACTTCAGAGCTTTTCGCGAATGTTATCACCAATTCTATAAAAATAAGGCTATCACCTACTAGATGATAGCCTTTATTATTTACAAAAATTACATAATGTTCTGCACTTCGATTTTAGTATTGTGATCAATCCGCGTTTTCAAAGTTTCAATAACTTGAGCAATCCCAGCAGAAAAACGCAAGTAATATTGCCGGTGCTTTTTAGTAGTTAAAATGCAGATGACAGTTTTCTTTTTGGGATTTGGCACTTTAATTAGCGTTACCATCTCAACATCAGTATAAGCAATCGTTCGCTTGAAATATCCAGAAACCACAGCTCGTTTGGGAGCCAAACCTGTTGTACCATCTAGAATACTCATTAAAATAAAAATTGCCAAAAAAATTCCTAAGCCGGGATCATTGGGACTAAGTAAATCCCAAGCGAAACTAATCCAAATAAAAATTAGCGCCCAGACAACAGAAGACGTGCGATAGTGTCCCCTAATGTCAATACTAGCCTGCCAAAACCAGCTATAACAGGTATAGCCAAGCAAAATAACATCTAGAATAAGATAGAAATATGATAAATCTGCCATAAAAATTCTCCTCAATATCTACTAGCTTTTATTATAACAGAACCAGCTTTTTTAGTTAGTTAAATCATTTTTAATTAATATTTACTTGAATTTTGCTTAAAAGTGTAGTTAAATATCATTAAATTAAATGCGATGAAAAAGACGAGTAAATAATTTATTTCTTAATAAGTGAACCAAGGATAGTGCGAATTTGGTAGACCCTGAATTATTGAAAAACACTTTTAGCTGCATGCTGAAATAATCTTTTTAAAGTAGGTATTGCCGTCCCCAGTACGTTATCAAGCTGGTGAAGCATGATTGTGCTTCATGAGTTGGCCCAAAAAGTTTGGGCAATTTAGGTGGTACCGCGGAAAAAGCCTTTCGTCCTGATGTAATTAATCAGAAGACAAAGGGCTTTTTTCTTTGGCTTAAAAAATAGGAGGGTTTCCAAAAATGAAATTAACTATCCCAGATAATTATCAGCCAACTCTAACCATTCGCGATACTGAGGCAGCCATCGTCTTTATTCGTGAACGTTTCCAAGAAATCTTGGCGCAAAAATTAAATTTACAACGAATGTCTGCACCAATGTTTGTCGAGCAAAGTACTGGACTAAACGATAACCTCAACGGTGTCGAACGTCCTGTTGCATTCGACGCAAAAGATTTACCACAAGACGACTCTATCGAAATTGTGCATTCATTAGCTAAATGGAAGCGTACTGCACTTAAAAAGTATGGTTTTGGTATGCATGAAGGACTCTATACTAACATGAACGCCATTCGCCGCGATGAAGAAGTCGATAATTTCCATTCAATTTATGTCGACCAGTGGGATTGGGAAAAGGTGATCGATAAATCAGAACGCACACTTGAAACGCTGAAGGCTGCCGTTAATCAAATTTTCGCAGCAATCAAACAAATTGAAACAGAATGTGCGCAGCGCTATCCAGCTTCAACTTATCATTTGCCAGATAAAGTGTGTTTCGTCACTACCCAAGAGCTAGAGGATCGCTGGCCTGAACTTAGTCCTGAAGAACGCGAAAATAAAATTGCTCAAAAAGACGGTGCTGCCTTTATTATGCAAATCGGTGGTGATTTAAACCGCAGCGGTCAACCACATGACGGTCGAGCTCCTGACTACGATGATTGGCAATTAAACGGCGATTTAACTTTTTGGTATGAACCCCTTAAACAAAAAATTGAAATTTCATCAATGGGCATCAGGGTCAGTCCTGAGAGTCTACACGAACAACTGCAACAAAGAGGTTGTCTTGAACGTGAAGAACTGCCATATCACCAAATGCTACTTAAGGGTGAACTACCATATACCATCGGCGGCGGAATTGGACAATCACGTCTCTGCATGTTGCTACTAGCTAAAGCACATATTGGTGAAGTCCAAGCTAGCGTTTGGCCTAAAGAAATGGTCAAAGACTGCCTCGACCACAATATTCAAATCCTCTAATTAGAAAAGTCACACTACTAAATTGGTGTGACTTTTCTAATTAGCAATTTTTCCACTATCCCACTAAAACTTGTAGTAAACTACACATAGTAATCTTAATTTGTGAAAGGAAGTAAACCATGATTGATCCTAATCAAATAGCAGAACTTAAAGCAGATCTTGCTCAAGCTAAACACGTAACCTTTTTAACTGGTGCTGGTGTATCAACTCATTCCGGTATTCCTGACTACCGTTCAAAAAACGGTATCTATGATGGTGTAAGTGAAAGTCCTGAAACTATCTTAAGTGAAGATACGCTTTATCAGCGACCAGAATTTTTCTATAAATTTGTCATGGACAATATGTATTTTCCCCAAGCTCAGCCAAATACCATTCATCAAAAAATCGCAGCTATTTGTAATGAAAAAGGTGAACTGATTACCCAAAATGTTGATGGTCTTGATCGCAAAGCAGGTAATCTGCATGTAACTGAATTTCACGGTAATTTATACCAAATATACTGCACTAAATGCCATCAAAGTGTACCCTATGAGGAATATGCCCAGAGTTTTAAGCATCAAAACTGCGGTGGTATTATTCGCCCAGGAATTGTCCTTTATGGTGAAGGTATCGACAGCGACAACTTAGCCAGATCAATCAACGCTATGCAATCTTCAGACTTGGTCATTGTTTCTGGAACTAGCTTTGTTGTCTACCCATTCGCACAATTGTTAGCTTATAAACAGGAAAATGCGAAAATATGGGCAATTAACAAAACACCAATTTCTGCAACCGAAATTAATTCCATAATTGGTGATGCTTTAGATGTTTTTAAACAAGTTTAGCTTATGCTATATTATGATAATGTAACAATTAACAATATTACTTATCTGTTAGCTGCAGACAATATGGGGTTAGTTTATGTTGGGCAACTAGGAGCTCCTAAATTGTCAATCGACCATTTTTATCCAGATACGTTATTTAAATGGAATTCTGCACTTCTTGCGCCATACGCCTCAGAACTAACCGAGTTTTTCTCAAAAAAGCGGACTAAATTTGATCTGCCCTTGAATCTTGAAGCAACTTGTACTCCTTGGCAGCAACAAGTTTTAGCTCAAGTCAGCCAGATTGACTATGGCCAAACGGTCAGCTATGGCGAAATTGCAAACATGCTTAATCGACCACAAGCTGTACGGGCTGTTGCACATGCAATTGCCAATAATCCGATTTTATTTTTTATCCCTTGTCATCGCATCATTCGTGCCAATGGGAAATTTGGCCAGTATCGTTTAGGCAACTCCGTTAAAAAGGAATTAATTAATTTAGAAAAGAGTTTTTAGATGTCAATTATTAAAATGTATGCTCCATTTTTTAGTGCTAGCAACTGGCTGCATGTGTTGACCAGTGGTAAAGATTGGCTAGTCATTTTGACCCTAATTTTAATGGAATGTTTGCTATCAGTAGATAATGCTGTTGTCTTGGCAGCACAAACTAAGCGCTTGCCAACTAAACGACAACAAGAAAAGTCATTGTTCTACGGGCTTTGGGGCGCATATATTTTTCGCTTTATTGTTATTGGCATCGGAACTTATCTAATCAACTTTTGGGAAATTAAATTAGCTGGCAGTATATATTTATTCTATCTAGCTGGCAAATTTTTCTATGATCGTAAACATCCGCAAAAAGCTACTGTCAGTGAAGATACTACTAATCCTAAACGAAACGTCAAACAAAATGGCAAACATATACTGTCACTATTTTGGCGGACTGTTATCTCAATTGAAGCCATGGATATTGTATTTTCAATTGATTCAGTATTAGCAGCATTGGCAGTTTCAAATAATCCAGTAATTGTCCTAATCGGCGGCATGATCGGCATCTTATGCATGCGAGGCGTGGCTGAAATTATCATCAAGTTAATGGATATTATTCCAGAACTGCAGCCAATGGCCTATGTTCTAATCGCTATCATTGCGCTGAAGCTGTTGCTGTCACTACCACCGCTGAACTACGAATTACCAAACACTACCTTTGCAATTATCGTTTTTAGTATTTTATTAATCACCATTATTTTCCACTTTTGGCGAGAAAAAAGACACTCACATCAATCCTAGCTTTTGACTAACATAATCTTTAAGTACCACTGCTTGATTGTGTGTCCGATCTTTAGCACCATATAAAAATAACACATTTTGCTTTTGTAACTGTTCTTTGACCAACTGCAGAAACTCTCCAATAGCAGGATTGCTGTCAAGTTCCGCAATGTATCTTTGCTTAAATTGAGGGAACTTGGCATCATCATGATTAAACCACTTTCGCAAATCATTGCTAGGACCTATTTCCTTAGACCAACAAGCTAAATTAGCCTTAACTTTGCTCATACCTCGCGGCCAAAGTCGATCAACCAGTATTCGATAACCTTGTGGTTGAACGTGATCGTAAATTCGCACTAACTTGATTTCCGTCATAGCGTAATCCTCCTTGAATAATCTATATTAATCATAGTTGCAATTGTGTCCAAAATACAACTAGAGTGAATTATATATGATGTGATAGGAACCTCAGAATACTGAATTAGAAGCGGCAATCAGAGAATATGTCGACTACTACAATAACAAGAATCAAAACAAAATTAAAAGGACTTACTCCGATAGAATATCGGAAGCTAGTCCTAAGCTAAATTTTAATAATCTGTCTTAATTCATTTATTCAATCTTCATTAACCTCATTAAGATAATGTTTAAAGCCTCTATAAGATACAGCCTCCATAATTTTTCCCTCACTTCTTTTGATGCTGTTTTTATTCTAAGTGTATGAAATAGTAAGTTGCTTACCCGCTGCTTCACCTAGCTTTTCCAATGTTTTAAGAGTTGGATTCATATTACCATTTTCGATTCTAGCAATGGTTGACTTAGAAACCTTAGCCTTTTTAGCAAGAGTTTCTTGACTCATTTTTTGGCTTTGTCTAAGTTGAGTAACTAGTACGCTAGCATCTAACTTCCTACATTCTTCTTTAAACCCATCCATAAAAGTAGGGTCTTTAGCAGCCATTCTCTGTATTAATTTATCAGTTTGATCCATTTCTACCATTCCTTTTTAAATAATCATTTCTTCTATTTACACCTTTAAGAATCTCTCTTGGTGGCGTCTTTTGAGTTTTCTTTTTAAATCCATGTGTAATAACATAGTGATTATCTGTAAAATGAAAATAAACAGCTCGAGTATTATTAGACGAATACTCTGAACGAATTTCATATAAATTATTTTCTAATTTCTTAACCCACTTCTGACGTTGAGCCTTCGTCAGTCCCCATTGCTCAACCTTATAAATAGTGGCCAATAGTTTCTGACTTTCTTTCCGTGATAAAGCATCAAGAAATTCTTCAAATTCTTCTTCATCAAAGTATTCAAACTCTAGCTTTTTCATACACTTTCTCCTGATTAATATGATAGCATATAAGCTTCCAAAATGATAGAAATTAACTAATAAATTACTTCCTAATGGTCTTATCTCGCTTAGCTTTAAAGCCCTTATTCTTCTTGTAAAGATAGAAACCAATACCACTAACACCTAGTTTCACAAAACAAAAAGCATTACTTTCTCCAGTAATACTTTTTATAAATAATATTTACAAACTTAATTAGCGTTATAGTAATCTACCCATTCGGCCCCATTACCATTAACTTCTACAAAAATCAATCCTAAACTAGAAAAGTTACCATTCCAATAATAATGCAAGGCTAGTGTCCCAAAAGCATACTTATCTTTATGCCCTTCAATTCGTCTACTATATTCTGGATTATCTTTTAAAGAATTAAATAGAGAGGTGGCAACATGCTCAGGATCACGATCTTTAAAATTAAAATATACACTCGCATTGTCTAGACTAGTAGCATCATAGTAGTCCCAGTTATCAATGCCATACATAGAAGTTATCCCATTCTGTGCTAAATTTGGAACGTATTTACCAAAAGCATTGTAATCTTCTTGAGCAATTGTATCAGCAATATCAAAATCATCATTTGCATTGCTTATAACATTGTCTAACTCTGCATTAGACTTATATGGGGCATATCCCTTGCTTACTCGGTAATCTTGAATCTTTTGCCACAAAGAATCACGAATTTGTTTAACTTGAGTGTCAGTAAAATAGACATAGCCGTTATCAATTAAGTAATCTATCTCCTTTTGGGTAGGTTCTCCATGATCACCAGCAACAGTATCATCAACGTTATTAGATGGCTTTGAACTAGGATTATTAGTCCCAGAAGTTTCACTAGTACCAGTATTGGTAGTAACTTGGTTACCTTCAGTTGCTGCCGAAGCTAAAATATACTTCCCTGTACCAATCTTATAATACTTCTTACCCTTAATCGTCTTAGTGCCTTGAGCCAGTTCTACCGCACCCTTGTTCAAGGTAATACCTGTTGATTTGCCTTTAGCGTCATATACTTTCGCCGGCGTATTCACCGTAACTGAAAAAGTTTTCGTACTAGTCTTTTTGGCTTTCTTAGTAACCTTCTTCGCATTGACTGCCTTGATGTAGCGTCCCTTGCTTAAATGGTAGTATTTCTTGCCGTGAATCGTCTTTTTGCCGTAAGTAGTGTAAGTATGCCCTTTCTTCAAAAGCTTCTTACCTTTGCGCTTACCACGTTTATTAAAGACCTTGGCATTCTTCTTCAACTTGATCTTATACGTCTTTTTTGCCGCTTGCACACTTTGCGGTGTAAAGACACTATCTTGTTGACCAATCGTTCCTACGCCAACACTTAACAGTGCCGCTGCCGCTAAACTAACTAATACTCGCTTTTTCATAGATATACCTCTAATCACTCCTTGTAAACATCGTTACGATTAGCAACTTTTATAACCAAAACAATAAATTCCTGATCATGAATTTCAGCTAAAACTCGATATTTACCTACTCTATATTTCCAATATGTTTGTAGATTACCTTCTAATGACTGCCCCACAATCGTGGATTATCAGTACCAGTAAGATGCTTATCAATCCAAGTAATGCTTCGCTTTTATACTTGTTGATCCAACTTACTAAATTTTTTAAGTCCTGGTTTAGCAAATTACCATTTAAATTTAGCAGTTACTTTTGTTCAATTAGTAACTTGTTTTCTATAGTCCTTAATGTTAATTGAAGCCAATCTAATTATAGCATTAGGTACTTCATCAGGTACTATAACTTCTTCAAGTGGCGTTGCTTTTGGATAATCAGTGGTTTCGGAGAGTATACATCCAATTAAATCACTCACCATATAAATGGCATTATCTATATCTTTTCCTTGTGTTGCCAAGCCATTCTCTCCTAAATCCGGAACAAAAACATTGTAGCCTTTTTCAGCTGGCCAAATAATTACAGGATAAGTTAATAGATCTTTTTCTTGCATAATTTTATCTTTCTTTTCGCTTTAGTCTCCCTACATCTGCAATTTATTTCATTTGTAATTATTATTAACACACATGCTAGTATCAAACGTAATCAACCCCACTTGCGTGGGGAACACATTTTTTTCAACTTTTTCTTTACCAAAGACACAGGATCACCCCCACTTGCGTGGGGAACACAAATTTTGCTTATCAAGCCATCGTGAGAACATGGGATCACCCCCACTTGCGTGGGGAACACGCATCGTCATCTACCATTTTGCCGCCATCTTTAGGATCACCCCCACATACGTGGGGAACACGCCAGTATTTCAACCGAAGCTCAGCCTGTATTGGGATCACCCCCACATACGTGGGGAACACAGTAAAAGATCCCAGTCATATCAACATTCTTAAATTCGCAAGCTCCCTTTTTTCATGAGTTCGTTTGCTAACTCAAGTGTCGCCTTTGCATCAGATAAAGCGTTATGCGGTGTCAAATTCTTAATCCCATAAGATTCCAAAACCGTTGCTAACTGATAATTATCCAAAAAACTATCAGCTTTTTTAGCCACTGGTAGTAAATCTACTGTCTTATTATTTAACTCAGGTAGCTTTACTTTCCTACAAGCATACATTAAGAACAATTCATCAAACTTAAAATTATAGCCAACCAAGGTTGCCGACTTAACAAACTCTGTTAGTTCAGTAATAGCAGTTTTTAAGTCCACGCCATCCCTATACAACATTTCAGTAGTTAAACCAGTGAGTGCTGTTATCTTCTTTGGTACCTTACCGTCAATTTTAATTAATCTATAAAAAGTGTCAAGCTGATCATTTTCTCCTTTTTTGACCGCTCCGATTGATATAATTTGATTATTTTCATAATTGGTTCCAGTAGTTTCCAGATCAAGTGACACTATTGGGGCACTACTTCGCGCAGAACGCTCAACTTTAGGTTTTCTCATAGCCAATTTGGCCTGATGAAATTTAGCTGCGTTACTAAAACCATGCTTAATCGGCCTTGCATCGTCAGAGTTATTCAACCTCATCATTAACGGAATTCCATCAAAATCGACTACTTGGAACTGCCTACGAGTGGTCTTTATTTGATAACCCAGCTCATTATTCGTATTGTAGACCATCGTCGCTTCACCAGTACCAATATTTTCAATAATTCGACCCCAGAGTAAATCACGAATTTTGGCACTTACATTACCAACATAAACACCAGTTTGAATTTCTTGATACCATTTGGTCAAGTCTCCGCGAAGAGATTGTGGCACCTTAGTTAAAGTAACTACAATCATGGCTCGTCATCTTCTGTTATTTCATGATATTGTACACCGAACTTTTGCAGTCCCTGTTGATCATCCCAAAGATTGATTGCGTCGACTTCGGTTTCCAGATCCGTCACATTTAGCAAATCTTTTAAGTCGGCTACCATTCGGACTAATAATTTACCATCCCGAAACGCATCCCGCATTGCCAAACGGGTCCTACTAGCAATATCTGGATCATTTTCATACTTAGCGGTAATTTCAAACGCCACTGGAATTGACACTTCAGCCTTATATAAATCGGCGAAGTCGTAGACAAAGGCTAAATCATGCCCAGTATGAACAAATCCCAGTCCAGCAGAAGCACCCATAGCTACAATGACACTGTAACTTAAGCCATATAAAGCTTGATGAGCTGCTGTCAGAGCCTTATTAATTGGAGTACTAGCTTCAAAATTTTCATGATTATATTCGCGTCTAGTCCACAAGACATTCGTCCGCTGCGACTGCTCACGATAAATCTTCCTTACGCGGCTGCCTTCTTTACCTCGTAATTCTTGCATTGATAATCGTGAAACATCCTCATCCGCAAACCGCATTTGATACATTTTGCGAGCAACTGCAACTCGCGACTTTTCATTAGAAACTAGTTTTGCTTGTGCCTCAAGTAATCGCGAAGAATGGTTTAAAGCTCGGCCATGGGCATATTGCCGCACACCTTGTTCACCGACCTACATTACGCTAACACCAGCATCCCCAATTAATTCCATTGCTCGGTGCGTGACATCCACACCCGGTCCTAGCATTAAAACACTGACAATAGCCACTGGAACGTAAGCTGTTCCTCGACTATCGGTTATTAAAAGGGCACTATCCTGCCGATTAAGTTTTGCATGTTCAAAGTAAAGAAAAGTTATGCGGTCTTTAACCCGACTAAGTTCAGATAATTCTGGCTTTTTCGCACCAAACTTTCTATTCATCGATTGGCCACCGGAATAACTGTCATTAATCCCATACCAAAGGCTTTTTCTCGACCAATTCCATTCATCAAAGTTTGCCTAAATTGCTCAACATCGGTTATTTGCAAAATTCCTTCATAAGAAACCCGGCTAAGTTTAACCCTGCGACTTTTGCGATTAGAGAGGATTGGCCAATCACGACTAACAATCTTGAAACTTGAGGTATTCTGCGACTCATCATTTTCACTTTCGGCAAATTCTAATTGAAAGCCGGCTTTAGGTGCACGATCAGCTAGCCACTTACTCTGCTGTTCAACTGTAACATGAGGGAAAACTCGCCCTTGTTTACTCCCAGGCACGCTAACAGTTCGCGTTGGATTAGCAGTTAAGCGAAACTGCAGCACTTGACCTTCATGTAAGATACTCAATAAGTGATCGTAATCCTTAATGGTTACTTCTCCTTTGCCATAGCGCAATAATTTATCCTTGTCTGGCTGATTTTCGCTTAAAACTAATAGATATTGACGACCATTTAGCTGGTCAATTCGCCATAAGTGACGGCGACGTTCGCCTACAGCAATTTCCTCAGGAAAACTCTGCTCCACCCAATTATGATAAGCTGCCAAGTTCACTAGGTCTTTGATCTTCTGCCGATTATCGGTATCAATTTCTACTCTTGATAGATACATATGCGCTCCTTTCTAAAGAATACTAATAGGATCATGTTCTGTATCAGCCTGAAAAAGTGGATTAAGCAACTTAAGCTGCTTAATAGCAACTTTACGAAAACCATGCTGGCGATTTTCTTGACTAAAGGAAATCACCTGATCCTTGACCATTTCACAGCGATTATCCGCAACTTCCGGTAATAAGCTGGCATCAGCGATTAGTTCCACACGGATCTGAGCTTCTCGCCTATTCTTTTTCATGTACCACTCAGAAGCTTGCCAATCTAGCTTTTGCAATACCGACACTGGATCTTCATTAGCAAAATTTTGCATTTTTAAGATACCAGCTGGAACATTAGCACGACGACCCAAAAATAGTTGGTAACGTGGATGCTTTAGCGCAAACTCTATTTTATCAATCGTTTCTTCATCACTACCAATTGCCACTATAAAGACGGCATCCTGAAGATAGTTACGATATGAAAGTTTCCTCGGCTTACCTTTTTTCCATTCAACTGTTTGAAAATCACTCAGTATACTGCCTCTTTGATCAATTCGCACGGCAAATGCCAAATTATTTAATTGGATAACTTGTGGATCTTCGCGACTTAAACCAAATGCAGCGGCAATCATGCCAATCACCGCGCTTTTGGAAGGATAATCTCCAGTTGTACGCCTCTCAAATGTAGCTTCATTACCATATGACTGCAAAGGTGCAGTTAGTCTAATCGTTAGTGTCTTCATCTTGCAGTGCCTTTGTCAAAGCCGTAGTAACTTGTTCAATCAAATCAGATAAATTATTAGTCTGATTGGTAAGTTCAGTGGCTTTATTAGTTAAAACCACATTTAACACCGGTTGTTCTACCATTTGATTGGCTTCATTATATTCAGTTTCCAAATTTTCGATCGATTTCTGAACATAACCACCCTTAGTCGTAACCGGCTGTTCAAAAGCAGAAACTAGGTTTACCGGGGTATCTGTCCGTATCGTTAACATCACATAACTCGGTAACGTCTTGTTAGCAAAGGTATTCTGTTTACCAGTTGGCATAGAAAGTACGAATGCCTTAATAAAGTCGGCAATACTTGCCACTGCATCGTTGTCACCCAGGTTTTTAGCTAAATCTTTAACGTTAACATTGGCATAACGATACAACGTGGAAGAATTATATTCAATTGTTCCAAGCATTGCAGCACCAGCATTATCATCAGGTTGTAAATCATCAAGAGCTGTAAAATAGTCATATTCTGGCACAATTTCATGAGTTGAAATCGCATGAGCTACCTGCGCTGATGCATCCACATTAAGTTCTGGATTATCTGCTACCATCCGCCCAAAAAGTGCCAAATCTAACGAATTATCTTCTTGCAAAATAGTCTTGATCTCTTTTTTATCATCTTTATCATCGAAAGTATCATGAGCAAGTGCATATTGAGCTAACTTTTCAATTTGACCAGGACTTACTAATAACAAGGCATTAGTTTTATTATCTTTTTTATTAGCCTTAATTCCGGCTGCCTTCAATATTGTAGCAGACTTGTCCATAGCTTTTTTTTCATTTAATGAATTATCTAAATTCATAATTTTTTGAGCCAAAAATTTAGCTATTTCTTTAGTTCTAGTGCCTGTTGCAATACTTTCTTCTCTAAAAAAGTCGCGCATAGCCTTTTTCCAGCTTTGAGAAGAGACTCGTGAACGTATTGCCCCTCCATACATAGCTGTTTTAGGAGCGCCAGTATCATCACGATTAAGATTAGATGAAGGTACAGTCTGTAATACATTTAGATCAAGATATAGATTTTTGTTAGTCATTGTTTTTCTCCTCTGTTTCTTTAACTACATTATTTTTTGAAAAATATTGTTCCGCCCAATAAAGATGTACTTCATTAGCCCGATAATAGCTTTGCTGAAAGTCATATAAATCTTGTGCAATCCTTGGAAAGTCAATCACTTGAGTTGAATCCTTGGACTTTAAAATTCTTACCAATTGCGTCATTGAATTAACTACACTAGTAATAACTGGTGAAGATAGCAAGGACTGGACTCGACGATCTAATGCTTCTTCAATTTGTTCATCTGCTTTCAAATTAGCAAAGGCATAAAAAAGTGGTATTCCATATCTTTGCTTTTTTTCTTCTTTAGATTCAGCTTTTTCTTTAGACTCAGAATAGTCGCTACAAACAAATCTATCCTCGCCTTTTTGATAAATTGCATAAAGTTTAATAGCAGTAAAAATGGCTCTTTCAGCCGCTGATGGTTCACCATTTGTACTAAGCATGTCTTTAGATAACTCTTTCAATAAGATTGGCCATATTTGTTGAGCATGATGACTTATGACTGATGGAGATTCTCTAAAAGCAGCCAAGGCACTCTTGTTTAAATCACCACCATTATAAATTTTTTTAATAATTACAAAAGTATTTTTTGCTACTGCATTATTATATTTCATTGATGTATCACCCCTTCTTTAATACTTCTCTACTTTTCGTTAATTTCTAAGTCTTGGTTGACCTTAAAGCAAAAGTAATTGTATGCTGTAACAACATTTCTTAATTTTTTAACACCATTTTTTTCAATTCTTCTACCAGTAATATCTCTTGGAGTGCTTGTATCCAAAATACTACGGGCTTTACCTAATGCATACTTTTTAAGCCATCTCTTCCATGAAGTAATTGCTTGATCACTATCTTCTTCATTAGATAACTTTGCTAACCAAGTTTTAAATGGTTCATTGAGTCCATAATAAAATTCTTCACTCGCTTTATTTGCAAATGACTGATTACTAAGCCCACGAAGTTCACAAATTGCTTTAAGAAATTGCCAATAAACATTACCAATTACCTGATTTTTTTTAATCATTTCTTCAATTATTGCTGGCCAACAGTTTTCGCCGCTAGTATCGAACATAACATCGGCTTCAATACTCATATCATCATACAGTTCAGCTGCTGGTAACTGCGATGATGAATTACCATCATCTAGTAAATCAATTGAAGCAAGCGTTATATTTTTATCAGATGCAATTATTCCTTCATCTTTTAAGTTTCTCAACCAACAAACAACTCCTGGTTCAATATCGTCAGATATCCCATTAACACTCACGTAATTACTAAATTTACGCCACATTGCATTTCCCAGTGACTTCAAACCTCTAGTTGATGGCTTGATATTACTTTCTCTATCTCCCTTCCAAATGGTCATTGGTTCAACTTTAGCATTCATACTATCAAACATCGGAATTCCCGCGCTAAAAATAGTTGGTTGTTCCAATTCATCCCATTCAATATGCAAAATACGTGACCATGCCGTATATAGTTCAGAAATATTATTTGGCAAGATTTTCTTTTTTCGTACAGCAATATACTCTTGAACGTTTTGATATTCCCAAATAGGCTTTTGAGGTGCATATTTCCCATTTACTAAAATCAGGTTCAACATTAAAGTTTCAAATAAAGTTTCTCCTTTAGCAAAAACTGGATTTAATTTATAAAGCCAACCTGGAGAAGAAGAAAATTTTTCATCTGCTTTGATTCTGGTTTTATCTGTTACACCAGCATAATTTTGATAAGTAATTATCCAGCGAATCAATTCATCTAATTCTACAATATTTTTTGCCTGGCCAGCACGTGGTGCAAAAATTGCAGGTGAGTTATTACTTTCAGAAACTTGGCGATTAATTTGCTTAATTGCAACTCTACCTTTGCCCGTCTTAACATTACAATTGTCTGGAACTAATTCGTTGTATTCATTCCTAGTAACTTGATAAAAAGGATGACTACCAAAAAAGTCAAACCTATCTTCATACTGTTGCAAATACTTAACTACAATTTCAGAAAAAGATCCTTTAGAGTATAACTGTTGCCACGTTGCTAATAAGTTTTCGTCAAAATCCTCTTCCTCTTCTTCATCAATATCCGAAGTTATTTGCATTGATATTGGGTCAACTTTCAGGTCTTCATATGGTTGATTATTTGCATCAAATCGAGAATACACGGTTGTTAAAATCGCTAATAACAAACGCAAAATTGCAAAATCCTGTATACGCATTTCGCCAGCTAGCTGACGATAATCCTGGGCGTTTTCAAATAACTCAATTAACGAAACTTTTTGTTCCCGATTAGTATCAGCGTTAATTACTTTAATCCAAGGTTGGGTAGTTAAATTAAATGTTTTTTCCGTCATGATCATCCTCCTTTGAATAAATTAGTCCTAACTGTTTAGAATATTGAATATTCCAAATATCAAATACAGTTGATAAGTTGCTATCTAGTTGCAAGACCAATGCTCCTCTCAGCCAGACATTATCTTGCCAATCTGAATAATATTTACAAGTACGACGTTCTAATTTCTCAATTGCCGAAATAATTTTCTCTGGGTTTGGTGTGATTGCTGTTGGCAGCCTAATGAGTTGCTGAGCAATTTCTTGAGCAGGAACTTGTTCTATATTGCGACCATCTAATAAAAAGTCACCTTTCGTAGTATGCTTAAGCAAAATAACTTCAAGAGTCTCTTTAATATCGCGCACTGCCGCACTAGCCCTCTGTTCACTAACATCAGCCCCTTTTTTATCGTTACTTAACCACCTATGAATTGATTTTTTATACTGAGGATCACAGATTTGGAATTCCCCAGCTTTATCTTCTTCAGTTTCTACATAATTATCAAAATCAGTTTTAGCTGCAGCAATCCCGTCGATTTCTTCATCGGTTTCTGAACCATAGACCTTTTGCACAAGCCGGGAAATATCATCAGGTAATGCAATCTTATCTTGCAAGAAGTAATCAGTCTTTATCAATAAATATTTGTGATAAACGGCTTCATTAGCATCACCATAATCTCCAAAATCGTTGATTCCCATTACATATAGTTGCGGCTGCTGTAACGTTTCAGGTCGGGAAATATTATGACGGTGCAATCTTCCTGCACGCTGCAGTAACAAGTCCATTGGCGCAATATCGGTATACAAAACATCAAAATCAATATCCAGCGATTGTTCCAAAACTTGAGTGCCGATTACCACTAACTTTTCAGGCCGCTTGCCTTCCTTGCCAATCGCACCTTGCAATTTCTTTTCCTGTTCAGTCCGATCCGGAGCTAAAAAGGATGAATGCAAAACCATTAATTCTACATCTTGCTCAGCAACTAGCTTGGCAAGTGCTTGTGCACGCTTAACGGTATTGACAATGAGCCCTGCAACACCGCCACCATCAATCTTAGTCATAATGTTGTCAATCAAGTCTTCATCAGCTAAGTTGAGTCGCTTGACTTGCAACTCTTGCGGCTTTTGATCGCTTTGACCAGGAAAATCTGAAACTTGTTTTAATTCACAACCATCTAGGATGCTAAGAAGAGGATATGCCTGATTCTTTTGCCAATTATCTGGTGCATTAAGAACCTTCTCAGGCTTTTTATGATATTTTCCACGTAAATACTGATTAATTAGCATCTCTCTTTTCGACTGTGGAAGTGTAGCAGATAAAATAATAATAGACACTTTATAAGCTCCCAGCCATTTTATTACTTTATATAAATACTGACTCATATAAGCATCATATGCATGAACTTCATCAATAACAATAACTTTGCCGCTTAAGCCTAAATGCTTTAAAAATAAATGCTTTTGCTTTAACCCCATTGAAAGTAGATTATCAATTGTACCTATTGTGAATTCATTCAAAATGGTTTTTTTACCAGAAAACCAATCATTTACAACAACTGCACCTGCATCAGCTTCAATATTTTCTGCCTTAGGTAATTTTTGAACATCTTCATTAAATTGAGCCTTACTATGCATTAATTTAAATGAAAATTTGTTTTCTTGAGATTTTGCCAGCTTATTTAGCCAATATTCAACTCGATTAAACATTGCATTACTAGTTGCTTGAGTTGGTAAACCCATGAATAAGCCATTTTGTCCACTAATATAAGCTAGTTGCTCAACCGCGATTAATGCAATCTCTGTTTTTCCTATCCCCATTGGTGCTTCAATAATAATCATTCCAGGGTCATATGCCTGCCCAATTGTTTCAGTCATTTTCTTCTGCACTGGGCGTGCCTTATATTCCCAACGATCATCATACGGATCTTTAATCTTATCAATCTTTTGGGGCTCCCAATAATCATTCAGTTTCCAATTCTTAATAGCTTTTTTCAAACGTTCTTCAGAAGATATACTATCCCATGATTTATCAAGATCGATTAATGGAAATAATGGCTCATTTTTATTATTGTTCATATATTCAGTGGAGGCAAGCCAATCTGCCATAATAATGAGGCCCTCTAGTATTACTGCTTCAGGTTGCGTAATACGCTTAGGTAATTCCGACACATCTTTATAACCCGAAGAGTTCAAACCATATTCAAAAAGCTCTTTTTGCACTTTTTGCCAAACATGTTTTATATGCTGATTATTGGTACTCTGCCAATAATTAGTTTCATGATGACAAATATCAGTTATAGGGGAATGGTTCAAAGGTTTACCATGATGTCCGCCAATTAATGCTGCTATATTTTCGGGTACCTTAAATTTTAGTAGCAATGCCTCACCTGCCACATTATGCGGAGACTGTGAACTAGATTCTAAATTCAATTCATTTATTTGACTAAAACCATGCATAGCTAATTTATCAAGTAATTTTTCATCAAGATCTTTATCATTGTTATGTGACTTTTTAATCTGAAATGCTGGGGTAGCTTTGCCTAGATCATGAACAAAACCTAAAAACTTAACCAATTTATGTACTTCTTCATCAGATAAATTCTGCTTTAAGAAGTCCCTTTGACTATCGCTCAGCCAGTTATTATATAGCCATTTGATGACTTCCTGGGTATCAGTTAAATGAGCAATTAGTGGCAGCCATAGTTGCTGACCATCTTCAGTATTTTTCTTAGCCCAAAGGGCTGTGGATTCGTCAGATAATTTTATCATTATTTTTCTTTCTTCTTATATATGATTTAAATATTAAAGCAGAACAAAGAAATATGCAATCGCTTTTATAGACTTATAGTTAAATATCTATAAAATAATAGAGATGAAGCAAAACAGCCTTCATCCCTATTTCGAAATAAGATTAAAATATAATTTATACTTAGCCCCACTTCCGTAGGGAACACCACTTCCTAATCTCATGGTTTTACCAAAATCTTAGGAGCACCCTCACTTAAGTAAGGAATACGTAGTTAACTGTACCATAGTGTTCTAAGTAGATAAACTTTTTTAATAATATGTCAACAAATTTTAAAAAGTCTAGTAGTGGACTTCTTTGATATAGCGTGCTTAAATAAACTTGTTTGTATAGTTTAGCGTCTTAATTTTTAATAAAATTAGAGTTCGTTAGATATAAATATCTTTTAAGTAAAACGTTAATAGCCTTAAAAATATAACTATAAAATATAAAAATCAGCTTATTAAATAAGCTTTAATTTTTTCATACAATACCAATATCCTATTTTTATAGCTATTTAAGCAATTGTATAAGTAATTTTAAAAAGAAAAAAGAATTCACTTGCATCAGCAAGAAACACATTCCTAAAATTAAAAAAGCTGTTTTATTAAACATTATCTTCCGCCCCCCTTTTTATAAAATTCTTTTAAGCAATATCTTGTTTTTGTATCAGCCATTGTATATCCATAATTTTATTTTGTCAAGCTCTATCAGTGGATATATTAGTGGCATTTTTTGTTGGTAATGAACTTTTATCATTGCCCTTTAGACCTTTGCTTATTTTTACCTTACTTGGTATTTTCTAAGCACTACTGCTTAAAATATTTTTTACTTAATCTTCTAAAACAAGAAAGTAGTATCGTCAAGATAGCTAAGAAAACAAAATTGAAGTTTTCATTAATCGGCTGAAAGATTATTACACAGATTGATAAAATCAGATAAATAGTAGTAGCTAGCACATTAATCATTTGTTTACTCATAATCATCAGTTCCAACATTTAATAATTCTAAATTATTTGTACAAATGCTACATACCAGTTTTGTATATAATTTATTATACATGAATTTTATTACACATTTACGGGTATACCAATTATAAATAGCGACCAATTTAACTTTATCAATAATACCATCCTGGGCTCATATAATCCTTTTAAAATAAAATTGACAAAAGGTTAATTCTAATCTATGATTCATATTAATTAAATAATTTCCAATGCAATAGAGGTCGCGATAATTACGAACTTAGTCTGAGCTGACGCAAAGCTATGATGACTAAGTTTAGAATTGTCGCCGAAACGAAAAGGATTTGCGTAAACTTTTCGTTGGGCTGCAAGAGCATATCTTGCAGACTGTCCCACGTATCAAATCGTGGGGAGCGCTATCTGATTTATCTAAAGTTAATGAATGATTATTACCTCATTGTAGTTGTACTACAATGAGGTTTTTATTTTACGCTTTTTTATTGTATTGGCTTTATTTGAAAGAATTTTTTCGGAGGTTTTCAAAATGAAGTCAAAAAATAATGGGTTAATTGCAATGATTGCAGTTATTTTCAGCATAATATGTGGGGCCATGGCGACTAGCACACAAACTATGGCTGCTAAAAGGGATAGCAATACCCTGACCGTAGCAATGGAAGCCAATTATTCACCAAACAATTGGACACAAACAACCAGTGCTAATGGCGCCGTTCCAATCGAGGGTTCCAATACTTATGCTAATGGCTATGATGTCAAAGTTGCTAAGATCATCGGTAAAAAATTGCATCGCAAAGTGATAGTCGCCAAAACCGAGTGGGACGGTCTCTTGCCAGCTTTAACCAGTGGCAAAGCTGACCTAATTATTGCGGGTATGAGTCCTACGCCGCAAAGAGCCAAAGCAATTGATTTCTCCAAGCCATATTGGAGCGGTACCTTTGTGGTAATTACTAAAGTCAATAATCCTTATGCTAAAGCCAAAAAGCTGACCGATTTTAAAGGCGCCAAGCTAACTTCGCAACAAGGTACCTTTCACTACAAGCTGATTAACCAGTTAAAGGGCGCTAAAAAGCAGCCACCTATGCGTGATTTTTCCGCAATGCGTCAAAGTCTAATCTCTGGTACCATCGACGGTTATATTGCAGATTCAACAGAAGCCATTTCTTTTAAATTAGTTGATCCAGATATCAAAGCAGTGCCGCTAAATAATATGAAAGGTTTTCACCTTACGCAGGATCAAATGGTATCTTGCATTGGCGTCGCAAAGAATAATCAAAAATTACGCAAAGAAGTCAATCAAGTTCTCGCAACTATTTCAACCACTAAACGAAAAAAGCTAATGACAGCCGCTATCAAGGAGCAACCTAAAACCACCCATGCTAAAAAGGGCCAATCGTCCAAGCAGACAAATTGGCTAATTGCAATGCTTGACCAGTACGGCGGTATGCTCATCAACGGCATTGGCATGACCTTACTGCTGGCAGCAGTTGGCACAATCGCCGGCTTCTTCATCGGTCTGCTTGTCGGTATCATTAGAACCATTCCGATACCCAAAAAGCGGTCTAAAAGATGGGGCCTAAAATTGCTTGACTGGCTACTAGCCGTTTACATTGAAGTTTTCCGTGGTACGCCGATGATGGTTCAGGCAGCAGTAATCTATTATGGCATTGCACAGTTTTGGCATTTAAATATTGACCGAACAGTGGCAGCACTACTGATTGTTTCCATTAATACTGGAGCCTATCTAGCCGAAATTATTCGCGGCGGTATCACTTCTACTCCGCAAGGACAATTTGAAGCCGCTAGTGCCTTGGGCATGACTCATAGCCAAAAGATGTGGCATATTATCTTGCCACAAGCTATTAAAAATTGCTTGCCGTCAATTACCAACGAATTTATCGTTAATATCAAAGATACTTCTGTTTTGAGTATCATTTCTGTTTCCGAGCTATTTTTCGTTGGTTCCACCATTGCCAGCCAGACCTTTAAGTTCTTCCCGACCTACCTCACCATTTCAGCCATCTACTTAATCCTGACCTTCACTATTACCAGAATTTTTAATTTAATTGAAAAGCACCTTAATGGTAAGCAAAATTACAATCTAATGGCTAACCAAGTCCAAGTTGGCCAAACCCAATCACATAATTAATTAAGAGGAGTAACCAAAATGAATCAGCAACAACAAATCAAGTTATTACAGCACTTAATCCAAATCCCTACGATTGATGACCATGAAAAGCAGGTCGTTGACTACGTAGCCAGCCTGTTTACCCCCTATGGCGAACGTGTTCGGTTCACTCGGATTCCTTATCAAGGAGACCGTGAAAGTGCGGTAATTTCAATTGGTCCAACGGGTGGTAAGTTCAAGTTAGGCTTTTCCGGACATATGGACGTGGTCAATTTAGGCAATCCTTCTGCTTGGCATGACGACCCTTTTTCTGGGAAATTATACGACCATGATACTAAAATCTACGGACGCGGCACTACCGACATGAAGAGCGGACTAGCGGGAATGATCAGTACTCTGCTAACTTTACTTGAAGAAAACGTACCTTTAAGCGGTGAATTACGGTTGTTAATGTCAGTTGGTGAAGAAACTGGTCAATGGGGTTCAGAGGAATTAACTAAACAAGGCTATGTCGACGATTTAGATGTCTTAATTATCGGCGAAGATACCACCGATCTCAACATCTCCTATGCTAGCAACGGCGATATTGACTATACTGTCACTTCTCAAGGTGCAGTTGCCAGGACTGATCAAGTTGGCGTCTTAAATGCCATTGATAATATGTATGATTTTATCAACTTGGCGAATCAAAAATTAAGAAATTTACCACGCGTTGATCCAAAAATGGGGCCAGTAATCCACAATATCACCATGATTTCTGGTGGTGACCAGATTAACAATATGCCCAGCAAAGTCACTGCTCGGGGAAATATTCGGATCAATCCGTTATACACCGTCGCAGATATTCAGGCAGTTTTAACAGACGTTCTAAATGAAATAAATCAATTGCCGCGACACCAATTTACGCTGCAATACGATTACCTCGGTGAGCCCGTCATGGGAGATAAACATAACGAGTATCTCTTAGCCGCCCAAGAAATGATGAGTGACATTGTTGGTCATCGCGTCAAACTAGTAACTGAATCAGGTACAACTGATGCTTCTAAATTTAGCCAGAGTCCTACCCCACCAGTTATGCTAGTAGCGGGACCTGGTAATGCTTCAGCACACAAAGTTAACGAATACGTTGATGTTGCAGAATACTTATCAGCTTGCGAATTTTATGAAAGATTTGCCAGAAAATATTTGACTAAATAAATAATTATTCATCGTTTAAAACTACCAGTTAACTGCCCTGCTTGAATAATTTTACCCTGACTTGCCTTGAAAAATTGATGCTTATTAGCACTAGTGGATAAATCCAAATATTCTGCTAAAGAATAGACAGTAAATCGATAATCATGTTTTTGGCCACGTGGCGGCTTGGGACCTGCATACTGATGCCAACCATATGCTCGTCCCTGTACCGCTTTAATATTTGCGACTCTTTTGCCAGCAGGTATCTTACCTGCAATAATTGTTGTTGCTGGTATATTCCAAATTACCCAATGGGTAAAATTATGAATCAATGGATGACTTAAATCCTCTAAAATAATTGCAATGCTTTTAGCATGTGGATCTAAATTTTTGAGGATAAATTCAGGTGATTCGTTTTGTCCCAATTTGGTATTAAGTAATTTAAAACGATGATCAGAACCAATTGCTGAACAAGTAAATAATAATTTATTCATTAGTATTCTCCTAAGTTTCCACTTTCAAGGCTCATTATAATGCTTTTTTAAAGAAAAAGATTGACAAAGCTGATTTTCTCAACTATTATTTTCATTAATTAAATAATTTCCAATGCAATAGAGGTCGCGTCAATTACGAATTTAGTCTGAGTGAGCAAACACGAAGAAGGCTAATGTAAGAATTGTCGCCGAAACGAAAAGATTATTTGCTGCAATGTTTTCGTTGGGACGCAAGAGCATATCTTGCGGACTGTCCCGGTTTTCCCCGGGGAGCGCTATCTGATTTATCTATAATAATGATTGATTATTACCTCGTTGTCTGGCTTAGATGACGAGGTTTTTATTTACGCTTTTTTTATTGTATTGGCTTACGTTTGAAACTATTTACGGAGGTTTTCAAAGTGAAGTCAAAAAATAAGTGGTTAGCAGTCTTACTTGCCGGACTACTAAGTTTAGCAATTGGTTTGAACAGTAACATTAGTCAAACTGCAGCTAAAAAAGACGCTAATACCTTGAAGGTGGCCATGGAGGCAAATTACCAGCCTTACAACTGGACCCAAACCACCAAGGCTAATGGTGCAGTACCTATCAATGGTTCAAGTGCTTATGCTAACGGTTATGATGTCAAAATTGCAAAAATCATCGGTAAACAATTACACCGCAAAGTTGAAGTGGTTAAAACCGAATGGGACGGTCTTTTGCCCGCTTTAACTAGTGGTAAAGCTGACTTGATCATTGCCGGCATGAGTCCAACTCCACAACGTGAAAAAGCGATTAATTTTTCTAAGCCATATAAGCGCAGTACTTTCGTCGTAATTACTAAAGTCAACAGTAAATATGCTAACGCTAAAAGTTTAAACGACTTTAAAGGCGCCAAGTTAACGGCACAGCAAGGAACCTTCCACTACCAATTAATCAAACAATTAAAGGGTGCTAAAAGGCAACCAGCAATGCGTGACTTCGCAGCTATGCGGCAAAGTCTAATCTCTGGAACCATTGATGGCTATGTAGCAGAAGACACTGAATCGACCTCTTTCAAGCTAGTCGATCCTGATATTAAGGCAATCGCTGTTAGTAAAATGGCTGGTTTCCACGCAACTAAAGACGAATCAATTACTTCGATTGGGATTGCTAAGCCTAATAAAAAGCTGCTCAAAGACGTTAACCGCGTTTTAGCAACTATCCCAGAAGCTAAAAGAAACAAGTTGATGAATGAGGCCGTTAAACAGCAGCCTAAGAGTGATAAGTCTTCCAAGAAAGGGAAACACACAAACTGGTTCGTCTCCATGTGGCAAGAATACGGTGGCATGATTCTAAACGGAATTGGCATGACCTTGCTACTAGCTTCAGTCGGAACCATTGCTGGCTTCTTCATCGGTCTATTAGTTGGTATCATTAGAACTATCCCCACTCCAAAGTCACGACCAAAAAGATGGGGATTAAAATTTATTGACTGGCTACTTGCAGTCTATATCGAAATCTTTCGGGGTACTCCAATGATGGTGCAAGCTGCCGTTATCTACTATGGTATCGCCCAATTTTGGCACCTGAGCATTGACCGAACAGTTGCCGCATTAATTATTGTTTCTATTAATACTGGTGCCTACTTAGCTGAGATTATTCGCGGTGGGATTACTTCTACACCTGAGGGACAATTCGAAGCTGCTAGTGCACTGGGAATGACACACAACCAAAGAATGTGGCACATTATTTTACCGCAAGCAATCAAGAATTGTTTACCATCAATTACCAATGAATTTATCGTTAACATCAAGGATACCTCAGTCTTGAGTATCATTTCTGTTTCTGAGTTATTCTTCGTTGGTACCACAATTGCCAGTCAAACTTTCAAGTTCTTCCCAACTTACCTAACCATTTCAGCCATTTACCTAATCTTAACGTTCACAATTACCAGAATTTTCAACTTGATTGAAAAACGCTTGGCAGGAAGCAAGAACTATAATCTAATGGCTAATCAAGTGCAGGTCGGAACTAATAATGAAACAGAGGTCAAGAAATAATGACACAAGCAAACGAAACCATTTTAAGTTTAAAGCATATTAAGAAGTCTTTCGGCAATCATGAAGTGCTACGTGATATCTCCTTTGACATCAATAAAGGCGAAATCGCAACGATTATCGGCCCTTCCGGCGGTGGTAAATCAACTACCTTGCGGTGCATCAACTTACTAGAGGAGCCGAGTGCTGGTGAAATCGATTTTCACGGCAAAAATGTCCTAGCAGAAGACTATAATCGCAACATTTATCGGGCTAAAGTTGGCATGGTTTTCCAACAATTTGATTTATTTGAAAATAAAAATGTCTTAGCTAATTGCATGGTAGGTCAAGAGTTAGTCCTTAAAAGATCAAAAGAAGAGGCTAAGAAAATTGCCTTAGCTAATTTGGAAAAAGTCGGCATGGCAGAATACGTTGATGCTAGACCCAACCAATTATCCGGCGGTCAGCAACAACGAGTAGCCATCGCCCGAGCCATTTCCATGGATCCTGAGATTTTATTATTTGATGAGCCAACTTCTGCTCTTGATCCCGAGATGGTTGGCGAAGTTTTAAGTGTAATGAAGAACTTAGCCACAACAGGTTTAACGATGATTATCGTAACCCACGAAATGGCCTTTGCCCGCGACGTAGCCGATCAAGTCTTGTTCATCAGCGACGGTATCATCACAGAAGAAGGCAGCCCTGACCAGCTCTTTAATCATCCTCAAAATGACAAAACTACCAAGTTTTTGCGTAATTTCCAAAATAATTAAGCATCAAAAAAGCATCCTTATTGAATTAGGATGCTTTTTAAGTTAGCTAGATTTTTTGTTCAATGCGGTCAATCTTTACCTCAAGAATTTTTCTTAGCCAAGGAAATTTAGCTTTTAATTGGTCATAATGTTTGCCCTCAGCATAGAACTCACCTGTACCATAAATGTAAAAGCCAGCACCGGGGCCTGCTGTCCCCTCAACTTCCTTACTACCAACTGTAATTACTACATGATTATCTTCAGCAAAATCAGCTTCGATGCTATGCATTCCAGCTGCTGGTAAATATAGCTGGTTATCTTCCTGATCAATTGTAATGTATGACATCCAAGTATTAACGATTCCCGCTGGCTGGGCGTTAAGGGCAATAATCGTCGCCGGGCCCTCATGCTTCATTACTTCTAAAAATTTCTGATCCATTTGTAATCCCCTTTGCTTAATAAAAATGTATTCCTAGCTTAGTGCTAAATTTAACTACTTTCAATTTATTAGCTCCTGGCATGATCAGACTAATCTTATTTAAATGAGATTATTATTGTATTCTCTACCAAAAGCCGCTATAATGATGGCAACAACACGAGGGGTGCTGATAAGCTGAGATTAAACCCTTTGAACCTGTAAGTTAACACTTACGCTAGGAACGTGTCACTCTAATTGAGCTTTGGCACCCAACGTGCCAAGGCTTTTTATTATTACCGAATTTAACGGAGAGAAATATTATGCAATTAGAATTATTAGAGCAATTACGGGTAGCTAACCCAGTTATTTTAAATGAAAGCAACTTTGTAACCGTCCAAGACGTTGCCAATGGTTTAAATGCACTGGGAGCTTCACCAATTATGAGTAAAGAAATTAATGAGACTGCCGAAATGGTCAAGATGGCTAATGCAGTGCAGATCAACTTAGGTACTATGACGCAAACAGAACTTGCTCACATGCAAAAAATGGGACAATTGGCTGAGCAACAGCAAAAACCAATTGTACTGGATCCAGTTGCCGTTGGTGCCGTTAATTATCGTCTTGAAGCTGCAGAACAACTGCTAAAAGAATTTCAAGTAAATATTATCCGCGGCAATGCTGGCGAAATTGCCGCCTTGGGCAACTTTAATTGGCAAGCTAAGGGCATCGATGCCGGTTCTGGTACAGGAGACTTAGACGAAATCACCAAACAAGTTGCTCAAAAATATCACTGTGTAGTCATTACTAGCGGTGCCGTCGATACCATTAGTGACGGACAACAAGTCGCTCACGTTTATAATGGTAGCCCACTCTTCCAAGCCCACGTTGGTTCTGGTGACATGCTATCTAGCATTGTTGCAGCTTTTGCGGCGGTATGTGACAACCTCTTTGAAGCAGCCGAGACTGCTACACTAGTTTTTGCTGCCACGGGAGAATTACTAGTTAACCAACAACCCGATCTCGGACCCGGAACTTTTGGCATTAAATTAATTGATGCTTTAGCTAAAGTGCAGGTTCCCGACCTAGTAAAAATTGCTAAATTTGATTAAGAAAGGCAAATATTATGGTAGAAAAAATTAATTCATTTCCCCAAGTACTAACGATTGCAGGTACAGATTCAAGTGGCGGGGCAGGTGTTATGGCCGACTTAAAAACCTTTCAAATGCAGCAAGTTTTTGGCACCGCGGTAATTGTAGCCGTTACTGCTCAAAATACTTTAGGCGTACAAGCTACCCACCTCTTACCATTAGAAATGATTGACGCACAGTGTGCGGCCTTAGCTGATGATTTAGATATTCGCGCCTGCAAAACTGGTATGCTAGGCGATGCCGAACATGTTCACCAAGTTGCAGTAAACTTACAAAAATACGACTTCGGCCCAGTTACTGTTGATCCAGTAATGGTAGCCAAAGGCGGTGCCCAATTGCTCAGCGATGAAGCTGTTGAAACAGTCAAAAAAGAACTATTGCCATTAGCCACTCTAGTAACCCCTAACTTACCCGAAGCAGAAGTTTTAACTGGGATGAAAATCACTAGTGAACAACAATATCCTGATGTAGCCCATACTTTACAAGACATGGGCGTTAAGAACGTCATCATCAAGGGCGGTCACATGGACAATGAAGATGTGCGTGACTATACTTTGCTGGCAGACGGTACTAGCTTTTGGACTAGTAGCAAGCGCACCCATACCAAGCGCACTCACGGAACTGGTGATACCCTAGCTGCTGCCATTACTTCCCAGTTAGCCTTAGGCCAAGACCTAACTAATGCAATTAAAATAGCCAAGAAGTATGTCACAGCAACCATCGAGCACACGATCCAAGTAGGCCACGATCATGGCCCACTTAATCATTGGGCCAAGCAATTTTAGGAGTATTTCATGAAAAAGTTTAATTCTAACATTTTACAAGCCTATTTTATTTGTGGCAGTCAAGATATTCCACAAGGACAAAGTCTAATTAAGATAGTTGAAACGGCATTAAAATCCGGCATCACTGCCTTTCAGTTTCGTGATAAAGGTACTAATTCGACCTTAAAGGAAACTGATCGTTTACCAATGGCCCAACATTTGCATGAGCTTTGTCAGGCATATCAAGTACCATTCTTTATAGATGACGATCTTGCATTAGCTAAAAAAGTTAATGCAGAAGGAATTCATGTCGGTCAAAGTGATACTGCAATCGAGCAGGTAGTTGCTGAAGTAGCCGGGCAGATGCTAATCGGCTATTCTTGTTCCAACTCCACTCAAATTAAGCAAGCTAACCAAATTGCTGACATCGATTATTACGGTAGCGGCCCCATCTTTGCCACTAAATCCAAAAGTGATGCTGATCCAGAAATTGGCATTGCTGGTTTAGCCACGCTAGTCAATAAGAGTACCCGACCAATTGTGGCAATTGGCGGTATTAAAGAAACGGAGCTGCCTGCCATTGCCCAGACTGGTGCAGCTGGTGCAGCCGTTATTTCAATGATTGCCCAAAGTAATAATATTGCCAAAACTGTTGCCACAATGAACAATGCGCCTTGGCACAAGTAATGCAAAACATAAAAACTTCCAGTTGTTGATTACTTCTGGAAGTTTTTTTAATTAAACGAATTAATTTTTTCGATCTTCAATGATTCCAAAAATAATTTGTAAAATCAGGCTGACATTCCAATAAAAAATTGACATAGTAACTATTACTGTAAATGCTTCGACTTTGAAATTAGCATATAACAAAGCAAAGATAACAGCCACTATCAACACAATATTATCCAGCCACTTGAGTACACGCGCATCGGCTACGTTACCAACATATCGATCACGTTCATCATCTTCAAACTCATCTCTGTGGCCCTTTTTAATATCTTGGGCGTTAATATGATAGCCAAGGGCCATGAAGAAACCAAGCGCCGCTAAAATAAAATTTTTTAGCTGATGAGCCCAGCCATCACTAAAAAAGATGGCTGCTAGTTCGATTAAGCCCAGTAATAAAAAGAATACTTCGCAAATAGCACTTTTAATTAGTTTCTTCCTCATTTTTCTTCTCCCAAATAATCCTGTAAGCAAAAGAGTTCTTCAATGCTAAGCTTGAAAATACGAGCAAGTTTATATGCCAACACTAACGATGGCTTATATCTTTCTTTTTCAATCGAAATAATCGTCCGACTACTCACATTAACCTTTTCTGCCAATTCTTCTTGAGTTAGATTATGTTCTAATCGTAATTTTTTTACTAAATTTGGCATCGTTTCACCTTATTTAATCACATATATGAAGCTCACTTCATGCTATAAAAATCGAAATAAAAAGTCAAGTTATATAATGGGTTTTAAAAATTCAAAATTACTTTATTTAAGATTAAAAAAGTCCTGATAGCAATTAAACTACCAGGACTTTTTAGTCTAGAAACTTTTATTTAATTTTACTTAGAGCATCTTTAACGGCCGCTTTTAAGCCTCTTGTGGTGTTAGATGCACCAGAAACGGCATCAACATCAACCGTATTAGCTTTAACCATCGCTTGTGGCAATTCCTTGATCGCCTTAAGCCCGTAATCATCTGATTCCGCTTGTTTTAAGACTTCAACATTTTTGATATTCTTTTGCTGATCCACAGTTACGCGAACCACAATTTCATCACCCATACCTTGATCAGATTTGCCTAAGTATTGATTAGGACCAACAGCATACTTTTCTGATTTAAGATCTGAAGATAGTGGTTGATGACCAATATGCTGTTCATGATCTGCTGTTTCTGCAGAAATATCTTCAACATCATCTTTAGGATGAGCCGCATTTTGACCAGCAATCTTACCAAAGATTAAACAATCAGCTAAGTCAGAGCCACCTTGGTATAGATTAGCCATATTACTACCTAATTCTCCTGCACCATACAAGTGTGGAATCGGTTGATGATCAGGATCAAGTATCTCAGCCCGTGCGTTACGTCTTGGTCCAGCCTCAGACCAACCAATAGTTTGCACCAATGGCGTAGCATAATATGGACCAGTAGCAGAAAACTCTGTTAAAGTTTCAGGTGCGCGATGAAAGGCATAGTCAGTACCCTTTTGCGCAAAGAAGTTAAACTCATCAATAGTAGTTTGTAACTTTTCGGCAGTAACCCCCATTTTGTCGGCTAATTCCGCCACAGTATCAGCCTTAATTACCGAGTTTAATGCCTTATTATCAGGGAAGTCTTTCAATTCACTAATCTTATCGTATTGCTTTTGATCAAATACAAAGTATGGCTTAATCGGATTAAGTGGCTTGTACCAAGAACCATGATTTTCAACATAGCCTTCACGAGCTGCTTGGTCTTCTTTGAAATAACGTGTACCATCATCACCAACTGTAAAAATACTACCAGTATAAAAGACTGGATTACCCATATAAAATGGCGCACGCTTCATCCCTGGTTCGTAAAAGGCAAAACTCTGTTGCATCCCCCCAGCAGCATACATTGACATATGCCACATATCAGCACCTGCTTCATGGGCTAAATCGATTCCTTTACCTTGATTATAAAGTGTCCCTAAAGGAATTAATTTATAAGAACCAATGTAATCTTGAATTTTCTCTGGATTGTTTTCAATTCCACCAGTCGCTAAAACAACGCCGTTCTTAGCATAAATATTTAATAAAACATGATCGCGCTCAATTTGTGCTCCTACCACTTTACCATTAGGTGTCTGCAGTAAGTGTTCAACTGGCGAAGAATACCACACATCAATGTTATCACTTCGGTCAATTACGTTTTGGCGCAAAACATTCCAAAGTGAAGCGTTAAAAATTCCCGGTTTAAGTGTAATCATGTCATAACTCTTCGCACCCGGAAGCTCAGGATGATCGGCATCAATTGCATCATCTGGTAGCCCCAAAATTGTCTTATAGCTAACTGGCTGGTCAACACCTAAATATTTTTTGAAGTATTCCTTCATGTGGGTTATTCCATGAACGACTGTTGCTTCGACTTCAGGATCAAGTTCGAAATGTTGCGCTAAACCTTCATAATATTTACGGTAGTCAGCTTCGCTGCTGCTATAACCGACTAATTCAGCAGCATATCTAGTATTACCACCTTCATGGCCTTCCGGAGCAGAATCTACCAACAAAACTTTGGCCCCATCATCTGCAGCAAAGCGAGCAGCTGTCGCTCCAGCTCCCCCAAATCCTAGTACAACTACGTCATAACTAGCATCATAATAAGTGTTTTTATTAACTATCATTATTTATAATCTCCCATAGTAAAATTATTCTTTAGCATATTCAGCAGCATTTTGTCCAGCAATTCTGCCAAATACTGTACAAACTGTTAACATCGTTCCAGTTGCAGGATAGGTATGAACAAATAATTGCCCACTCGCAGCCTCTCCTGCAGCATATACACCAGCAATCGGCTGATTACTAGTATCCAAGACTTGTGCATCAGGCGTGATCTTCAAGCCACCAAAGCCAGCTACTGTTGTCGGATAGCCCTCTATCACATAATAAGGACCATCACTAGCAACCGGAACAATATCATCTCTGCCAAAATCAGCATCGCCATTTGTAGCTGCGTCATTATAATCGGCAACAGTTCTTTGCAATGTTTGCAAATCACTCCCAATTAGTTTTGCAACTTCTTGCAATGAAGCACATTTTTTGGCTTCTGGCATTTGACTTGCAGCATCATACGAAGCATTATTTTGGTCAAAAATCCAGAAAAACTTATTACCAGCAGATTTTTTGGCATCATTATACATTAATGAATAATGTTGACCTTCTTTAGTAAATCTTTTACCCAAATTATTAACAGCTAAAGCCTTACCTGTAATAATCAATCCATTGGCACCACCATCAACACTCAAGTAATTAGCAGTCACAATACCCATGACACCATCTTTAAACTCTGTTGCTGCATGTAAATTACTAGTAATATCAATATAATCTGCATTATCATACGGGGTTGAAAGCGATCTAGTTCCTTGAGCACTAGGGGCATACTTGTCACGTACCGTTTGCGAGCCATCAAAACCACCAACTGCAATAACAACAGCTTTGCAGTTAATATCATAATCAGCGTATTTACCGCTAGTAGCTATACCACTAACTTGCCCATTTTCGGTTTTAATTTTTTCATGAGTTTGATCATAAATAATAGGTATTTCCAGCTCTCTAACTCGCTTAATAACCGGACCCATAATTGCAACAGGTCCTTTTTCAAGGTTAACATGAGTTTTCGGCTTTTTCGAAATACCTAGCGGCATTGCCGTGAATTCTACCCCATATTTATCAGCATAATAATCAACAGCCGAACCAGAATTTTCAGCAACTTCTTTGATTAAATCATGATCAATATTTCCGCCTTCTTTAGCAGCAAAGTCCTCATAAAATTTAACCAGACCAGCTGGATCGTTCTCCTCTTCTTTGTTAAATTTACTTCCTGTTGCATACATAAAACCACCAGAAACTACTGAATTGCCTCCAAGACGGCCGGTTTTTTCTATTAAAACAACATCTGCACCAGCTTCTTTGGCAGTAACAGCAGCATCTAAACCAGCAAGACCGGTTCCTAATACCACCACATCAGTCGTAATATTATGTTGTTGCTTAGTAATCTGTTCTTTGGCAGTAAATTCAATTGCTGTAGCGCCAGCTTGAGATAAGGCAGATCGTGCAGCTTTAAGTATTCCATTAGAAGTAAAAGTTGCCCCCGTAACTGCATCTACTGTTGTTGATTGATTATCAACTATTTTTTGCGGTATTATTTTCAATGCATTTGCTGAAAGTAAAGCTGTTTCATGTTCATCAGTTACTTCAACTTGAGATATTTTTTCATCTTCTAAAGTTACAGCCACAGTAATCTTGGCATTATGACCTTGAGCTGTACCTGTGTAAGTTCCATTTTCAACCATTAATATTGACTCCTTATCTGCTTTATTATTAAAGTTAAGCTTGGTATTGCTCATCAAAAACAATAATAGGTTTAATTGTCGTTCCAGCTAAAGAATCTGCAATTGCTTGGTTAATCTGCGCTGGCTTATAAAACTTAGCAATTTTGTCAATTGGGAACTTGCCTGCACGATAAAGATCAATCATTTCTGGAATGAATTCTTGCGGTACCGAATCACCCTCAATAATTCCTGTAACAGTCTTAGAAAAAGTCAAAATATCAATCATTGGATTAATTTTATCAATCGTCTTCGTCCCCATTGCTACAACCGCAAACTGCCCTTTAATCGTTAATGCTGCAAGACCGGCTTTCATTACTTCAGGTTCTCCAGTTGTATCGACAGCATAATTTAAACCTGCAGAGCCAACAATACGGTTAATTTCTTCAACTATGTCTACCTTCTGATTATTAATAACATCAGTAGCACCAAACTTCTTAGCCATTGCTAAACGCTCATCATATTGATCAACAGCAATTATATGCTTGCAACCAGAAACTGCTGCACCCATAATTGCAGCAAGACCAACCGAACCAGCTCCTAATACCACTAAGTTAGAGTGGACTTCTGGCTTTAACGCATTCAAAACCGTTCCAGCGCCTGTCATATAACCACAACCTAAAGGGCCAGCCAGACGTAAATCCAAGTCTTCAGGTACTTTTACCAAGTTATTAACATTAGCAACCATATGATCAGCAAATGAAGATTGTCCAAAGAAATTACCTACGTTTTGGTTATCTTGGGTATGCAAACGATAAGTACCATCACGCATTGGACCACCGCTTGTATTAAGCTGGTTAAAATTCTCACAAGATCCCGGCAAACCATTACGACAAAACTTGCAAGTTCCATCATAAGCAAAACCAACGGCAACATGGTCACCTTTTTTAAAAGTTGTCACATTAGGACCTACCGCCTCAACAATTCCGGCACCCTCGTGACCAAGTACTGTTGGTATACCACCAGCAAAGCCACTCGCCTGGAACTCAATATCGCTATGACAAATTCCCGAGGCAACCGTTTTGATTAGAACCTCATCTTTCTTTGGCTCATCTAAGACCAACTCTTCTAATTCTAATTTTTGCCCTGCCTCATTTAAAACTGCTGCATTAATTTTCATGCTAATATACCTCTTTAACATTTAAGATTGTTATTTAATTCATGCTCATCTTATCACTTAACCGCTTACAATGGTTAAGAGAATATATAGCTTAATAAATATTTAAAGAAATACGCTGATTATTTATGACCCAAATTATTTACATAGTATAGGACAAATTCACTACTTATAATACTGTTAGAATAGCTTTAGCTACACCATTATGTTCACAATCAGTTGTTACCATATCAGCTTCTCTTTTAACTTCTTCAACAGCATTGCCCATTGCTACACCGATTCCAGCATAATTAATCATTGAAATATCATTTCTTTCATCCCCAATAGCCATTACATTTTCAGAAGTAATATTTAAGTATTCACACAAAGTCGCTAGACCTGTTCCTTTATTCGTTCCTTTTGCTACGCCTTCAAGATACATTGGCTCAGTCCTAGTAATATCTGAAACTTGCTTAGTTTTTTTGTACAGTGGATCAGCCTCAAATTCATCTAATAATTCGGGTTTATCGAGAAACATACACTTGTAAATTGGAATCTTTGCCATTTCCTCTCTTGTACGATAAGAGATTTCCATATTGACAATGCGAGAATTATAAATTGAATAATGACCAATATCACGGTTAGCTGTATAAATACGATTAGCATCTACAGCCTGAAAATGCAGCTGCTTTTTTCTACTAATATCTTCAAGAATTAAATAATCCTCATAAGCTAAATACTTTTCATAAATAAGCTTTTGATCAGTAGACTGAACTACCGCACCATTAAAGCCAATAACATATTCATTGTTTTGATTATCTATTTCCAGTTCCTGAAGATACCTTGTTACACCTGATAAAGCTCTTCCCGTACATATTACAACCTTAATACTTTTAGCTCGTGCAGCTAAAATTGTATCTTTAACTTTCGAGGTTATTTCTTTTCTCGAATTAACCAGGGTATTGTCTACATCAATTGCAATTAACTTTATTTCTTTTTTCTTTACATCCATGCCCTTCATCCTTGCTAAAAATATAAATAGAAAAGGCTTGATTCATTAGAACCAAGCCCGTATTATCTATTACTTAATCACATTGCTTTTATAGAGCTTTTCGTAAAGATCAACCATTTCACCAGCCAAGTCACGGAACGTAATAGCATTCATCATATGATCTTGGGAATGAACAGTCAGTAAAGTTACTTGAGTATGATCTCCTTGAGCTTCTCTAGTAAGCATGGCAGTTTGTGAATTATGAGCTTCTAAAAGCGATTCATCTGCCTCCTTTAGTTTGGTTCTTGCTGCTTCAAAGTTACTCTTTTTGGCCTCTTTAATAGCTTCAAAAGCTAAACTTTTAGCATTGCCACCATTAGCAATTAAAGTCATTGATGCTTGTAAATCTTCATCTACTTTTTCTTTATCAGTTAATTCAGTCATACTTTTTCCTAATCTACTAACTCGTTAAGCATTAATTAAACTAATGGCTTTATTGAGGACTTCTTTACCCTTCATCATGCCATAGTCTTGAATATTAATAACATCTACTGGAATATCCTTGCCATTTTTGCCGGCTCCTTTAGCCTTATTATTAATAAAATCATCTTTCATGTATTTTACTTGCGGCCCTAACAGAATGCAGTCAATATCACCATTTTCAATATATTTATCCGCTTCAGAAGCGGCACATGCAAAGATATTAGCATCTAGAGCTTGACTTTTGGCTGCTTCTTGCATTTTTGTTACTAACAATGAAGTACTCATTCCTTGATTGCAGTTCAACATAATATTAATTTTAGCCATAATTCATACCTGCCTTAGTTTTAAAATTATCAATTTTCTATTTCTCTATAATCTAAGTTTTCACCATTTGTTTTAATAATCTGTTTATAGTAGTCAAAACTTTGTTTCTTTAAACGTTGTAATGTACCCGAACCATCATTATTTCGATCAACATAGACGAAACCATAGCGTTTCTTCATTTCACCAGTTCCAGCAGAAACTAAGTCTATTGGTCCCCACCAAAGATAGCCCATAACATTGCAGCCATCTTTAATAGCTTCTCGTATTTGTTCAATATGAAGCTTTAAATACTGGCAACGGGCCGAATCATGGATAACATCATTTGCATCAGGCTTTTCATCGAGTCCTAAGCCATTTTCAACGATAAACAGTGGCAGTTCATATCGGTCTGTTAGAACATTCAAAACGTAGCGCAGGCCTATTGGGTCTACCGGCCAATTCCACGGCTTAGGAGCCTTAATGGTTAGGTATGGATTGTCTAAACCAACGGCTCCTCCAGTATCAACTTTCATTTCAGTAGACTGATCATAAAGACTACTTTTATAATAACTAAAACCAATATAATCAGAAGTATATTTTTGAATTAATTCTAGATCGCCTTCTGTTATTTTAGGTGCAGAATTATTTTCTCTCCAGACACGTTTAATGTACGCTGGATAATGACCACGACACATCACATCGGTATAAAATAACGCCTTACGTGTAAATTGATATGCTCCGAGAACATTTTTCGGATCAGGATTATTAGGATAGACAGCTACTTGGGAAAAAGAACACATTACACCCATTCTGGCTTGCGGATCAATTTCTCGCAATTGCTTTATTGCAGTTGCATGGGCAACAAACATATTATGGCTAGCTTGAAACTTGTCCTGTTGGCTAATTTCACTTAATGGATCATCAGGATTTTTAGGCGGAACTGGCAAAATTCCTCCTGCCACATATGAATACTTCATAGTGTTATTAATCTCATTAAAAGACATCCAATATTTAACTCGTCCTTTAAAGTGATCGAAAACAGTTTTGCTGTAATTATTGAAAAATCCAATCATTTTTCGATTAGTCCAGCCACCGTATCTTGCTAAAAGGTTGAATGGTGTTTCATAGTGACTTAAAGTAATAACTGGTTCCATACCATACTTAATAATTGTATCAATTACTTTATCATAGAATTCTAAGCCTTTTTCATTAGGTTCACTTTCGTCACCATTAGGAAAAATTCTAGACCAAGCAAAACTAGTTCTAAAAGCTTTAAAGCCCATTTCTTTCATATAATGTAAGTCTTCATCAAAACGATGATAAAAATCAATCGCTTTGTGAGAAAGATAAACTGTATTAGGATCTAAGTTCAATTCCCAAATTTGATTATCCTTATTCCATTTAATGCTAGGATGCTTGGAATGAATGCCAACAACAGTATCAGTAACATCAGGTAATTTTCCATCAGCTAACCAGGCACCTTCAACTTGGTTGGCAGCAATTGCACCACCCCATAAAAAATCTTTTGGAAAAATAGTATCACTCATCTTATTCTTTCACCTCTGCAGCTTCTCTTCTGGCAATTCTTTCAGCTACTTTTAGAAATGGTAAGTAAAGCAATGCCTGCAAAATAACAATAGCCACTTGTAAAACGACAACTTTCCAATCACCACCACTGGCTAAGAACCCATTGACAAACGGTGGAATGGTCCATGGGACTAGAACAGTTAAAGGTTTAACAAAGCCAACTGCTGTTGCAATATAACCAATTGTTGTTCCCATAATTGGACCAAGAACAAAGGGAAGCATTAGCGATACATTGAATACTACAGGTAAACCAAAAACTAACGGTTCATTAATGTTGAAGATTGTAGGAGCTAAAGCTAATTTAGAAACTTCTTTATATGGCTTCCACTTAGTAAATAGCAAAATAGCAATTAATAATCCTAATGTAGCACCTGTACCACCAATTTGACCAAAGACAATCCGAAATGAGTAATTAATAATATTGGGGGCTGTATGACCTGCAGCTGCAGCAGACATATTTTCATTCATCGCAACCATTAATGGTGCCTTCATAATAGAACTAGTAATAGTTGACGGATGAATCCCAATTGAAAACACGAAGTTAGCTAAACCAAACAAGAATGTAAAACCAGCGAAACTATTACCAACTTTGGTTAATGGCTTCTGAATGGCCATTGCAATAACATCAACTAAGCTTGTATTCCAAAAATCAATCAGTAAAGTACATGCAAGGCAAATAATACCGACAGTAATAAAAATAGGGATCATTAATTCAAAACTTGAAGCAACTGCTGGTGGTATTCCTTGTCCCAAATTAATCTTTAATGCCTTTAGTTGAGACAATTTGATAAATAATTCGGTTGCAACAAAACCAATGATAATACCTGCAAACATCCCATTTGTTCCAATTTTATCGTAAGTAACAATATTGGTAACATTGATCATTTTAGTTGAATTAACTGGCGCCACCTGAGTAGTAATTGGCATGATCGCAAACATACTAGCAATCGTGACTATAACAGCTGTCATTGGATTATCGAATTTTCTGGTTTTACAAAGAAAATATGAAATCATCGGAGCAACAAGCATTGCAGAAATATTTAACGTAGCATTATTAAGCAAGGTTCCAAAGTTTTGTAGCTTGATTAACAGATCACCTTTAGCCACAGCTGGAAATAACACACTATTCAGTAGTGTAGCTAAACCTGCCAAAACAAACATTGGCATAATTACTTGGAACGCATCTCTTAAAATCTTTAAATAAGTAATATTGCCAATCTTGGCCGCTATTTCAGTAAAGCGGTCAGTCAGTGACATTTTATTTTCATTCATTCGAGAACTATCCTTTCTCTAAAAAGTTTTGACAATTTTAAATTAAGCACTTAATCTATTTTTATGGTATTACTATGAAGCGCTACCAAAAAGATAAAAATTGTCACTTATTGTGTAAAAACTTATCTTTTTTCAAAACGTGGTGAGAAAGGAAGTCACTATGGTTTATCAATCTATAAACTATAAAGTTGGTCAAAAGTATGATATACAGTTAATTCACAACAATTCAACAAACTATTACGCCCCTAGCTGTTGGCATAATTCAATTGAGCTATTACTTTGTTATAGTGGATTAGCAGATGTAAAAATTGGTTCAAAAGAGCATCAAATTAATAAAGACGAAATACTATTTATCAATAGTACCAAGGCCCATTCTATTAAGTCTAATCACCCTTTTGTGATTCTAACTCTAACAATTAACAAAGAGTGTTTAGGTACATATCAAGAAATATTTCCATCCTTAGAATTTAACACTGAACAAACAAAAGATAACTTTCAGGACTTAATAAGCTTGCGCTGCTACATAGAAGAGCTAAGAGCTCTTAAACAGCAAACCAATATTAGAGGAATTGAGTTTAGAGAAAATGTTTGCATAAATGACATTATTTATTTACTGTTAACAAAAATGGAAATTAGTAACTCTAACGATAATTCATTTAGAAAGTCCAAACGTTTCGAAGAAACAATTTCGAATATCATGCTTTATATTGAGAAAAACTATGAAAAGCCATTAACTTTAGAAGATACGGCTAAATCTTTTTCATATTCTACTGCTTACTTTTCCAAGTTTTTCAGAAAGCATACAGGGATGTCGTATACAGAATACCTAACTAACGCTAGACTAAAGCATGCTTATTTTGATCTAATAATGACTGATCTTTCGATTACTAAAATTGCTTTAAAAAATGGCTTTGCTAATTCTAGGGCCTTTAGCACTTATTTTAAGCGTGTTTATGGAAATAATCCGCAAGAATATCGTAATATCATTCAATCTGAAAAGAGAACTAGTAACCAATAAAATCCGAACAATAGAAAGTCTAAAATTTGTACAAAAACCCTGTAATAACAACTTATTACAGGGAAAATTATTTTTTAATCACTTATTTTTTGTCCATATCCATATGAACCACTACATAAAATAGTTTTTTCAGCTGCTTTGGCAGACAATTTTAAACCTTTTTCAATTTCTTTTGCTGATATATTTTTGTATTCCTTATTATCCGGATAGCTTCTTACTTGCCGCAAAAATTCACGTTCATGTTTCACTAGTTTTTTAACTCCATAAATAACGTCATAAAAAACAAAAAATGCGTTTCATTAAGACACGCATTTTATTTATATATAATTAACATTAACATTTCCAAGTTTACTACTACCTGTCAAAACCAAGGTCGGTCCCTCGCCAGAAGACGTTCCCCGTACTTCAACCTCACCAAAGACTGAAGTAAGTTGGTCATCAACTTGCCAAGCTAACGGAATATAAATTGAAATTTCACTCATTGATGAATTAATATCCACCATTACAGTGTCACTAGCAGGTTTAGCAGCATCAAGGTAAACTTCAGCATCTCCCATTAGCGAATTAATAGTTACACTACGCAAATTCTGTGAGTGCACATAACGTGATACATCCGACATCCTCTGACTGATCACGATATCCGCATCATCAACACTTTTACTATCGCTGCCAAAAATATGATCAGCATGAAAAGACTTTTCCGTTCCCATTTTAGTCCAATTCCCCTTAAACTCATGGCCATTAACATAAACATGAGTCTTGTGACCATGTTTAGTAAAAATCAAATGCAAGCCCACACTAATTAGGCAAGCAGCCAGCAGCACAGTCCACGGCACAATCCGTGTAATTTTGAGCGGTTTAGCATAAATAATTAATAAAAATGCCATAGAAAATACTGTTGCTGTTATGCTTTTATTAACTATACCTGCGATTAAGCATGCACCAAAAATAATTGTCCAAAGGACTGTCCAAAAGTTCAGTTGGAAGGCCAACAAATTAAGCTGATTCATGACCAAAAAGGCAGCTGCAGCTAGCAAAGTAAGGCCCCAAAATATTTCTTTAATTTTATGTTTCTTCATTATAATGACCTTCTCTCATTTAACCGATCACGTAAACTATGGTAATAGTGTCGTGAAACATAGACAGCTTTATAAGTATCATGAAAGTGTACCTGACAATTCGAAATCGATCTGGTCAACGCGTATACTTGCCTTAAATTTAAAATCGTTGACTTCGACACCCGCATAAACTGACTACTTAACAAATCCTCAAGTTCGTATAACTTATAATCAATACTGAACGATTCACGCTTAGTATGAGCAATCACCTGTCGCTCTTCTGTCTCAAAAAACAAAATATCAGTTAAATACAAATAATATGAAGCACCATCTTTATGACACTCAAGCTGATCTGGTCGTTTATTAACCTCCTGAAGTTGCCGATAAACTTGCTCAACTTCTGCCGATAATTCTTTGGCATGAATTGTCACCACAGGTTCTGCAATATCGGGATCAAGATCAATCTTAACTTTCATGATTCTCACCTGCCTTTCACTATTTTATTAAACGCTAATTTATTATTAAAATCTAGCTTCTTTGCATAAGTGGTCAATTTTTAAGACTAAGATGTAATTTTTGCAGGTATCAAAAAAGCAGGCTTATTAACAGTCTGCTTTCAAACATTTATTCAAGTCCTAACTGAGCAAAGATTTCATCAACATGACTCAAATGATAGTGATAATCGAATGCATCATCAATCTCTGCCTGAGATAAATAATTTACAATCTCACTATTTTCCACTAATTTTTTAAATGAAATGCCTTCATTCCAAGACTTAGCGGTTAACTGCTGCACCATATCATAAGCTGTTTCACGAGCCAAACCCTCTTCATCAATTAACTTAAGCAGAAGTCTTTGTGAATAGATTAAGCCATAGGTTTTATCCATGTTTTTGCGCATCGTTTCAGGAAAAACATCGAGATTAGCCAAAATACGATTGAAGCGATCAAGCATGTAATCAATGCCAATTGTCGTATCTGGCAAAATTACTCGTTCAGCACTAGAATGCGAAATATCACGCTCATGCCATAAAGAGACATCTTCATAAGCAGTAACAATATTGCCACGCAGAACTCTTGCCATCCCACACAAATTTTCAGAACCAATCGGATTACGTTTATGTGGCATAGCTGATGAGCCTTTTTGGCCCGCTCTAAAATGTTCTTCAACTTCGTGGATTTCCGAACGTTGCAAGCCGCGAATTTCTGTTGCCCAGTTTTCAATACTAGTCGCAATCAAAGCCAAAGTAGCAATATATTCCGCATGTAAATCACGCGGTAAGATTTGGCTAGTAATCGGCTGACGCGTTAATCCCAGTTGCTGCATCACGCTGATCTCAACTGCTGGTGGAACGTTAGCAAAGGTACCCACTGCTCCAGAAATTTTGCCAGACTCCACTCCTTTAGCCGCGTGCTCAAAGCGGTCTATGTCTCGGTTAATTTCCGCATACCAACGAGCTAATTTTAAGCCAAAAGTTGTTGGTTCAGCTTGTACACCATGTGTACGCCCCATTTCAACCGTATACTTATATTTGATTGCTTTTTGTGCAATCGTCTGCTTTAAAGCTTGTAAATCTTGTCTGATAATCTCATCGGCTTGTTTTAATTGTAGTCCTTGAGCTGTATCAACCACATCAGTTGAAGTCAGCCCAAAATGAACCCATTTTTTCTCTGGGCCAAGGCTTTCAGAAACTGTCCGAGTAAAGGCAACCACATCATGATGGGTTACCTGTTCAAGTTCGGCAACCCTTTCGGCTGTAAAGCTAGCATTCTGGGCAATTTTTACTGCATCTGCTTTTGGAACTTCGCCAATTTCACTCCACGCGTTTGTAGCCGCAATTTCAACTTGTAGCCAAGTCGCATATTTATTTTCATCTGTCCAGACTTGACCCATTTGTGGTCGTGTATAACGTTCAAGCATAACTTATAATTCCCATGGATCTTGTAAAACAATCGTTTGTTGACGTTCAGGTCCGACCGAAACCGTTACTAACGGCACACCAACTAATTCACTAATGCGTTTTAAAAAACTCTGAGCATTCTTTGGCAAATCAGACCAACTCTTAGCGCCAGTAATGTCTTCATTCCAAGCAGGTAATTCCTCATAGACTGGTTTACAACGATCTAATTCCTTCAAACTAGCCGGATAATAGTCAATCGTTTGTCCATCAAGTTCATAAGCTGTTGCAACTTTAATTTGATCAAATCCACTAAAAATATCAAGTAAGTTCAGACTCAAGGCAGTAATCCCAGCAACCCTTTTAGCATGACGCAAAGCAACTGAATCAAACCAACCAACTCGACGCGGACGACCAGTAACCGTTCCATATTCATGTGCAGTATCGCGAATCCGATCTCCTGTAGCATTAAGTAATTCAGTTGGAAATGGTCCCTCACCTACCCTAGTCGTATAAGCCTTGCAGACACCAATAACCGTTTGCAAACGATTAGCGCCAACACCAATTCCGCTAGCAATTCCACCAGAGATGGTATTCGATGAAGTCACAAACGGATAAGTGCCTTCATCAATATCTAGCATTACTCCTTGGGCACCTTCAAGTAACACATTTTCATTGCGATCTAGGGCATCATTAACCAAAACAGAGGTGTCAGTAACATACTGAGCTAATTTTTGTCCATATTCATAATATTGCTCAAAAATTTCGTCAAACTCTAACGCAGGTTTACCATAAACTTTGGTAAACAAATCATTCTTTTCAGTCAAATTAGCATGTAACTTTTCAGCTAATGTCTCTTTTTCTAGTAAATCACAAACTCTGATGCCAATTCTCGAAGCCTTATCCATATAAGTTGGACCAATTCCATTCTTAGTGGTGCCAATCTTATTAGCGCCCTTTACTTCCTCTTGATATTCATCCTGCAAAATATCATAAGGCATGATGACATGCGCCCGATTAGAAATCTTAAGCTTGCTAGTATCAATATTGTTAGCCTCAAGGTTCTCAAGCTCACCCAGCAAAACTTCTGGATTAATCACCACACCATTACCAATTACAGCACTTTTAGCAGTAAAAATCCCTGATGGTGTTAATCTCATTTTAAAAGTTTTATCATCGATTTCTATGGTATGGCCGGCATTATTGCCACCATTTGCCCGGACTGCATAAGCTGCGTCTTTACTTAAAAAATCGGTAATTTTACCTTTACCTTCATCGCCCCATTGGCTACCAACAACTGCAACTGCTGTCATTACTATTCACCTCATAAAATTCCACAATATTACGATAATAATTTTACCAAGTCAATTGACATTAGTCAAATTTAAATACGAATTATTTAAGCTAATATATTTTAAATAGTTCGATTTTTATATTGACAAGCTCAAAAAATTCTATTATAGTTACTCACGTTCAATGATGTATGAATTTAGGAGTCGAGTTAATTATGAGTAATTACTTCAGCATGGAAGCCTTTGATTATGATGATATTCAATTAGTACCAAACAAGGGAATTATTAAGAGCCGAAGCGAAGCTGATACCAGCGTCAAGCTAGGAAACCGAACATTTAAATTACCGGTTGTTCCTGCAAATATGGAGAGCGTAATTAATGATAATTTAGCTATCTGGCTTGCCCAAAATGGTTACTATTATGTTATGCATCGTTTCCAACCAGAAAAACGACTTAATTTCATTAAAATGATGCACCAAAAAGGGCTTTTTGCTTCTATTTCAGTGGGCATCAAAGACAGTGAATACGACTTTATCGACAAGTTAGTTAGTGAGGGTATCACTCCCGAGTACATTACTATCGATGTCGCTCATGGCCATTCAGTCTTTGTTATTAAAATGATTAAATACATCAAATCTAAATTACCAGATAGTTTTTTAACTGCTGGTAATATTGCTACGCCTGAAGCAGTTCGCGAATTAGAAAATGCCGGAGCAGACGCAACTAAAGTTGGTGTCGGCCCTGGTAAAGCCTGTATTACTAAACTCAAAACTGGTTTCGGCACTGGTGGTTGGCAACTAGCTGCTCTTAGAATGTGTAGCAAGGTTGCTAGCAAACCAATTATCGCTGACGGCGGCATTAGACATAACGGTGATATTGCCAAGTCTGTCCGCTTTGGTGCAACAATGGTAATGATTGGTTCTATGTTAGCTGGGCACGAAGAATCCCCTGGCAATGTTATTAAGATTGATGGCAAAACTTACAAACAATACTGGGGTTCAGCTTCCGAAGTACAAAAGGGCGCCTATCGTAATGTTGAAGGTAAACAAATGCTAGTAGATTATCGTGGTTCAATTGCCGACACGCTAACAGAAATGCAAGAAGATTTACAATCAGCGATTTCTTATGCTGGTGGTAAAACCCTTAGTTCAATCAAACTTGTCGATTACGTCATCGTTAAAAGCTCAATCTTTAATGGAGACAAATAAATTTTTTAGCTAAATTTTAATTTAATGTAGCAATAAGACACCATTTCCGTTAAAATGATAATTGTCTTAGCACTGTTAGGTAGTCGGTGCTGAGACTTTTTGCATTTAAGGAAAAAATAATTGAATTAGTCTACTCAGGCATTTCTGCCGCATCTTGAATCGTTTTTAACAATGGTGTTTTGCCAAATCCACGGTCTTTGAAAGTTATCATGTAATGGCGGTGATTAATTCTACTAGCAAAATAAAGTATGTTACCACTGCCTTGATTATCGGATGATATCTCTACCTTAGTAATTTTTTCTTCCGCAAATATTTTCTAGTTAACTTATCAGCTGCATATCGTCTTATTCCTTTGTCAGTTGAAAGACCTTGTTGAACAATGTTAGCCAAACGACTATCGTATAAGTTATCATGAATAACTAATAAGCTATAACAACCAATAAGTAGTAGAACCAATGCTAACAATACAAATAAAAGCCTTTGAAACGTTCTTTTCATATTAAAACTCCTCATATATAAGCTATAAGCTCATTATACAGCTCCCTTAAACAGATTCTCAGCATTAATATACTTATCGTTATACAATGTGCGTGAAGCTTAAAAAAAGGAGGCTAATTATGAAAAAATTCTGGTCTAACAAGAAATTATTGGTAACATGCTGCAGCATCGTTAGCGCCGGGTTATTTACAATTGGATTAGCAAATCCGCAACCAGTACAGGCACGCGATTTATTGCCAAACACAACTACCACTAACAGTAATCAACACTTAATTGGCATGGATGGATCTTGTCAGTGGGACTACGATCCAAGCAGTAAGACTTTAACCTTCAGGCCCCAAAAGCCTAATGCTAGCCTTTCCTCAACTCCTATTACTAAACTTAATTCGCAATTTAAAGAACTCAAACAAATTAACTTTACTCACCCAGTTAATTTAGCCAAAAATTCACAGAGTAAATTTAAAGATTTAACTAAACTGGAAAATATTCAAGGACTCAATTTAGTCAATACAGGCAATGTAACCAATATGATGGCGATGTTTGAATATGACCACAATTTAACTAAGCTAGACTTAAGTAATTTTAATACTAAAAAAGTAACTAACATGAATGCCATGTTCGCCAGTATGGAAAGATTAACTGAGCTTAATGTCAACAAGTTTGATACCAGCAATGTAACTAATATGAATTATATGTTTGAAGGGCTTAGTAAAGTCACTAGTTTAGATCTTAGTAACTTTGATACCGGCAAAGTTACTTCAATGAGCGGAATGTTTGCTCGTGACAGTGAGCTTACCAAATTAGATTTGCGTAGCTTTAATACCATTAATGTCCAAGATATGGATTATATGTTCAGTGACTTAACAAAGATTAAGTCGTTAAATTTAGCTAGTTTTAATACTAGCAATGCAGTAGATCTTAGCTACATGTTTCTTGACGATACTAACTTGACATCGCTTGATCTTAGTAACTTTGATACTACTCAAGCTGCCAAATACGATTTACGTACACTAGGAATCTTAGCCAATTGCGGTAATCCCGAGGGTTTCGTATTAAAACTAGGTAACCACAGACTCAGGAAGTCAGCTTTTATTGGCAACAAAATGACGCAAATTAGAGCAATTGGTAATGGTGAGCTTGACCACCCACAAGGCGCAACTTATTCACTCAAACAATTCCAAAACTTATACAACCAGGCCGCCAAAAATTGTCCTACCGATACATATATTATGTCCAAGGGTAAGATTGTGAATTTTAAGCAAAAACCTCTCGCAATAGTTGATCGAACTACTAAGCACAACGCTTATCTCTATGATCGAACAGGTCTACGTGTCAACCAAATTACTATCCAAGCAGATTCCAAAGTTGCTACTTACGACTCAGCTGTTATTAACGGCAAGAAGTTTTACTATATGGGCAATGGACTATATATTGCTAATGACGATATTGGAACTACTACCAAGGGTAATGGTAACTTGCTTGTTAATGGCAAAGCAGTTGCTCAAACAACCCTAACTGATCAAAACGATTTACCAACAAGTATTGTAGTCTTTAAACCGAATAAGACAATTTCAAGTGCCATTATAAAAAACAAAAATGGACAAAACTATTATGAAGCAGATGCAGAGCATATCATTCCCGCTGATCGTTATGCTACAACCAAGCGTAAATTGATCCACAATGCCTATCTTTACGCCCCTAACGGTAAACGCATTGGCAAAAAGGTGCTAAAGCGCAAACAAGTCTATTCAACTTATGGTAATGCAGTCTTGATTGGCAAGCACTATTATTATTTCCTGGGAAATAATCAGTATGTCAAAGCTGCTAATTTTTAAAACAAAGAAAAAGCAGTGAATCAATATTCCGTCGAATATTGACCCACTACTAGGTTAGTATGTTTTATTTGCGATCTTTTCTTGAAATCAAAAACATTGCTAGCGGTAAAATTACTAACCCAAAAAGCATTACTGCAATTGCTGACCAATTAACACCAATTACTTTTCCATTATCGACTATACCAAACTGCAGCTGCCAATCATATTTTATTAATAGAAAGCCAACTAAAATAATAGAAAAAATCGGAGCAATTAGATCAGTCCAAACATTTTTATTTGCAGGTAAAACAGCTTCCTTACTTTTATCAAAATAAAAGGCAATTACTGCTAATGGCACGACTAAATAACCTAAAAATCTGACTATGGCACTTAGCGTAATTAGATTGGTTAAATTATATTGAAAAGCCAGTGGCACTAAAATTGCTAGTGCAACAGAGATAAGAAATGTTCTTGCCGGAAAGTTGTGCTCCGTGCGCTTAGTTAAGGATTGCGAAAGTTGTTGCTGACGGGCCATTGCTTCCAAGATTCGTGGCGCATTAAAGCTTGAAGCAATATTGACGCCTAACATCGAAACTAGTGCGCCAACTAAAATTATTGCTCGCAAGATTTTATTATTAAAAACTGCACTAATTGCCACCACTTGTTTAGTAGTCATCAATGCCCGCGGATTAAGTAATATTGCCACTGTTATCACACCAATATAAATAATCGCAATTATCAAAATAGCCAGTGGAATTGCCTTAGGGAGATTTTTTTCCGGCTTTTGCATATCATCAGAACCAGAAGCTATCGACTCAAAGCCCGTAAATACGAAAAAAGCAGCGACTACTGCCATGACAAAGTTAGTTAGTGTTATATTCGGAACAATTTTTTGACCATGCTGAGTAATTTGATCAACTACTGTCAGATCAAGTGAAGTCCCACTCTTTAACAGTAGACTAGCACCAGCAATAATAATTAAGATTAAAGCAGCAATTTTACCAACTGTTGCAATATTCATTACCAACTTCAAAAACTTCTGTCCCAATAAATTGATCATAGTAATAATTGACATCAATAATAAAAAGCCCAGCGTAATATTAACTGGATTATCTGCTTGGCCACCAAAAATAGCAATTGTCGATTTGATCACTCCTACAGCCATTACGCCCCAAGCTACACTAGCTGAAAAATAGCGTAAAATTCCAATATAAAAGCCGACATTATCGCCAAAAGCTGCCTTCGCATAAGCATATGCAGCTCCTGATTTAGTTACATATTTAGCTGCTGCTGCAAATGAGATAGCTATAATTGCTGCCAAAGTCGCAGCAATTAGATAAACCATTAATGCCTTGCTTCCTACCCGCTTTACTACACTACCTGGTGTTAAAAAAATACCAGATCCAATGATTGAATTAATCGCCAGCAATACAATCGACCAGAAACCCAGCTTATCATTAAACTTTCTGCTTTTTTCCATTATTAATTACCTCATTATTACTAATCTTACTAACATTATAATCGGTAATAAGTAAGGTAAGTGATTATTTGTTTATACAAAAATAGTAGCAATAAGCTTAATTCATTGCTACTATTAAAGTATAATTATTTTAATCTTTATAATTTAATCAAATTTAAACACTTGCTTAACAGGATAACGTACAGACTTAACTTCGGGAACATAATCTTTGGTAGTCTTACCCACTGCAATTGCCATTACTGGAACAAACCGTTTAGGATCCAAATCAAACATTTCTGCCGCTTTAGTAGTATCATAACCACCAATTGGGTTAGTGTCATAACCATGCGCACGTGCCACTAACATGAACTGCATGGCGGCTAAAGATGAATCAACCGCAGAATCCATTACCAAGGTGTCATAATCCGCATGCTCATACAAAGGCAAAAAGGTACTAAAAACCTCATCCAATTTTGCTTTATCAATCTGACCATTATGATACGCCTTAGTCCAAAGATCGCGATATGACTTATATGCATCAGTATCGCCAAACAACAATACCATCGCTGAGCAAGTATCTATTTGCGGCGTATTGAACTTCATAAAATATTGCTTTAATTTTGCTTTACCTTCTTCAGTGTCCACAATGACAAAATGCCATGCCTGCAAATTACATGATGACGGCGCCGTAGTCGTCTCTGTAATCATTTGTTCAAATTCTTCATGTGAAATTTTCACTGTTGAGTCAAAGTTTCTTACCGATTGTCGATTAAATACTACGTCTTTGAAATCATTATTTACAATTTGTTTATCTGTCATAATTAATTATCTCCTTCTACTTTATGTGTTTGAGTTAAAAATGGAGCTAATGCTTGCAAGTCTGGACCTTTGCCCTCTGGAATACCTTTTGTTCTACCAACGATCGCATCATTTACACCTGGATGGGTCAAAATATAAAACTTATCATCCTCAAGTGCTTTAAAAACAAGCTTTGCTACGCCATCAAGTGCCATGCCTGTTATAATATCAACCTTAGCCTGTTTTTGTCCAGCTTTAAAAGTTTCACTAGTATAATAAGGATCGCTTTTATCAGTATATTTTTCCGGGCGATGCTTTTCTGTATGATATAAGTCTGTTTGGACAAAGGCTGGACAGAATACATGTAACCCAACATTGGCTTGAGCAACTTGTAAGTCATATTCAACTGCCTCACTCATCCCGACGACAGCGAACTTAGTCGCGTAATATGCTGGCATTTGTGGACTAGTCATTAACCCTGCAATTGATGCTACATTCAAAATGTCGCCGTGTTCTTTCTGTTTGCGCATAATTGGAATTACGCGTTTTAATGCCCAAACTTGACTCATTAAGTCAGCATGCAAGATCCATTCCCAATCCCTAGTTGGCAATTCCCAAACTGGGCCAGGAATAGCAACACCTGCTGAGTTTATCAATAAATTAATTTGGTCATATTTATTCATTGCCCGATTAACTAGATTATCAATCTCAGTTTCTTCAGTTACATCAGTAAGCACACTAATTGCTTGCGCACCAATTTCCTTAACATCTTGTAACGTTTTTGCTAATGCTGGTTCATCAATATCTGCCAATACAAGTTTCATGCCGCGTTTAGCTGCTTCTAAAGCAAACTCACGCCCAAAACCATGTGCTGCACCGGTAATTACTGCAACTTTATCCTTAAATTCTTTCATCACGAAATATCCTTTCTTTGTTAAGCTTATAACTAAATATTTCTTATATTTACATTCTAAGCGTTTTCAAAAGCAATCAAAGATACAATTAACAGATTTTGTAATATATCTTACAAAATCGATAAATCATTAGAATACTAATTAACAAAATAAGTTCTTATTTTTATCAGCTACTTTAAGAGAATAGACAATAATATCTTGCTGTGTTCGACACAACCGTTGCCTAATCTCGTCTGGTGTTTCTTTTTGACCATTACCTAGCCAATCAAAGATAATTTCAGTAAACCCACCTGTAAACATTTCTGCAATAAATAATCTGTCATCTGCTCGAACTTGCAAATGGTATTTTTTAATAATTTCATCGATATAGCCCAATAAAACATTGATTTGCGGTTTTCTGAAAAATAAATTAAATTGATAAATATCTAGACTATCATAAAATGCTCGTCCCAATAATTGGTTATTCTGAAAATAAGTTAAGACTTTATACAAATCTTCATCCCATTTTTTATAGCCTTTGGATTCATTTAACAGAGCAATAATCTCGTCTTGAACCGTCCATTTGATAAGATCTTGAACATCTTCAAAATGATAATAAAAAGTTGGCCTAGTTTTATTTGCTACTTCTAAAAGTTCTCTCACCGTTATCTTGTTTAATGGTTCTTTTTTAAGTAACTGCTTTAGTGCACCAGAAAAATCTCTTTTAGTTTGTAAACTAATTTCAGTATTCTTCATTTTTTGCCTCTTCTGCACATCATGATTTTAATTAAGCAACTATCTATAAAGCGCTTTTTTAATACTTTAATTATAGATTGTTTTCTATTGCACAAGCAATACATTGACCAAACTTTTTTTAGTCTCTTAGCAGCCTTTCTATATCGACAATGGCAGCCTAAACAAAAAATACTTTAAGTAATATAACTTAAAGTATTCTGTAATCAAGCTTTATTAGTCGATTTAATCAAATAATACATTCAATGAAAAATTATTAATTAAATCAGCTACACTTTGGGTCAGTGCCAAACCAACTGCATATTCAGATTCTGTTCCGATCATGTTAAAAGACAAGTGTAACTGCTGTTGATAAGTTACAGCTGCTATTTGAAACATTGGAGCAATTCTGAAACCACCTGTCAAGATTACTCGTTTAATTTTATTACCAGTAAAAGCTAATTTACCACTATCAAGAATTCCAAAATTAGTATATCCAATTTCACGAATGTGATAATTAGCTTGCACGATTTCTTGTAACTTAGTTAAGGGTTGATCTTTATAATTATCTAGCAATGCTTTAATCGAATCAAAGCATTGATATTCATGCTTCAGCTCAAGCATTTTCTGATGTACATGTTCAACTAACCTTTCAAAAGATTCTTCTGGACTCGTACTAATTGATAAATTATATCTTGAAGTCAGGTTGGCTACTTGTACACCAGCAACTTTGGGCCCAAATTTACGCATATCTGCTGGACAAGCAAAAGAAATCGTATCATTACCAGAAAAGCGTTGCACAACATGACCGAATGCTGCCATTACTATATCATTTACCGTCACTTTAGCAATATGACTCGCTCTAAATAAGCGGTCAGTATTTTTTTGGCTTAGACAAACATTCCCAACACAATAATGTTGCTTACCTTCCTTAGCTAGCTGTGGCAGCGAAAGAGGCTTAGTAGGATGATCACTTCTAACAGATGAAGGTTGATAATCCTGCAACATTTCTTCTAGCCAATCAATATTTTGATAATTATGAACATTCTTTAGAACATCAGGTCCTTCAGAATAAGCCATTGCTAGTAAATAAAGAATTTGTTTACTGCCAGCACCATCGGTTAAAATATGACTAAAGTAGATGATTAAGTTAGTTTGACCATTTCTATCATTCCAATAAATTCTTATTTGTGGCTCCAGCATTAAATCCCAATTTTCGGCATCAAGATCAGGATCCACCACATTATATTTGATTAAGTCGTTACAATTAGTTGTGACTTGTTCAAAACTATTAGTATTAACTTGATACCTACATAATAATTCTGGAACTATTTTTACTACAGCACCTACTGCCTCAATAAAACGCTGACGATCTAAAATTGATTCGAACTGTATTTCACACCGAATAACTGGATACAACGTATCCAAGCCAATAGTGTGATTGATATTTAATGGCTCGCCCATATATATTGTCATTAATTACTCTCCCTAAATATTAAATTATAAACGATTAAACTAATTATTATGTACTAATCCAGTATTATTAAAATTATGGACAAAGATTCCAGTATTCGCACCATAAACATTGACCCCATTAAAATGTACATTGTTAGTATTCTCCATCCAAAAACCTGCATCTGCAAACTTCTTGCCGTTAGTTATCATCTCTGGTTTTTGCGGAATAGCATTTGGAGCCATTGTGACAGAATAGTTCGTTAAAGTTAAGTTAGCGACTGGCGACTCTGGAAGTCCGTATACAAATCCCGCCACTGAAGAAACTCCTGTAGCTGTAATATCTGAAAGGCTAACATTTTTAATAGTCGGTGTCCCAGCATTAATTGGTTGTTTTTGAGTTGAAAGATAGTTTTCTGAAACTGCTCCACTTTTACCATAATATTCATTAATCGCTAATGGTGTTAACACATCTTGCATAATAATATTAGAAACAGATATATTGTTAATTGTTCCACCTCTTCCCCTGCGAGTCTTCATTCGAATGCCTCGATCTGTATGATCAAATACGTTACTATTAATTACTACATTCTCTATATCTCCACTCATTTCACTTCCTAAAACAACACCACCGTGACCGTGCTGCATTAAATTATTGGCAATAATAATATTATGACAGGAGCTTTTCGGAATAGTTGTTTCAATACCCGACTTAATAGCTATGCAATCATCACCGTCACTAATAGTATTGTTAAGAATTTTTACATCACTAGAAGATTCTGGATCAATCCCGTCAGTATTCGGAGAGTCCAAAGGATTATCGATCGTTATACCTTGAATTAAAACATTATCGCTTTCAAGAGGATGTATCGTCCAGGCAGGCGAATTTATTAATTTTATACCTGTTATTTTTATATTTGAGCTATAGTCAAATGCAATTAAAAATGGTCTCGTATATTTTAGTGGCGTACTCGTTGCTTGTTTCAGTGGACCATTCTTGGCATCATTGTACATTTTCCACCATGCTTTTCCATTGCCATCCAGAGTCCCACTACCCGTTATTGATACATTATGGACTTTATTACCATATATATCTGGATGGTGCATCTTGATTTGACTGCCTTCATATCTGGTATTAACTGCAGGATAATCTGAAAACTTATCTGAAAAAACTAACTTAGTACCATGATCTAAATGTAACTCTAAGTTACTTTTAAGATTTAAATATTTCAGATGATATGTACCGGTATCAATGGTTAATTTACCACCACCATTACTAGCTAGCTTATCAATTGCTGCTTGAATTTGGTGTGTCGCATCTTTTTTACTAGAACGATTATGAATAACCATTGTCGTTTGCTTATTGCCTGATTTTTTAGCATTAACTGTACATATTTGCGTATTAATACCTAATATTATTACTACAAAGGATAATATTTTTATAAAAAGATGTTTTCTATTAATATATTTCATTAGCAACTTCCTATTTATAAATAAAAAGGTACTAGGAACTTAACTACTCTCCTAGCACCTTTTTCATGTTTAATTTTTCAAGTAGATAATTAAGAAAAGTTCTAACTATTTTCAGCCTAATTAATCAAAAAAACCGAAATAATTTTTCGCATTATTATACGAAATATCTTGAACAATTTTACCTAGCTTTTCAGTATCATTTGGTACCCTACCTTCTTGAGCCAATTTACCATAAAAATTACACAAAACACGTCTAAAGTACTCATGACGAGGATAAGATAAAAAGCTTCTTGAGTCAGTCAACATTCCAACAAAATTAGGTAACAAACTTTGTTGAGCAAAAATTCTTAACTGCTCATTCATACCTTCAGCAGTATCATTAAACCACCAACCAGCACCTAATTGAAGCCGCTGCTTGGTACCACCTTGAAAACAACCCATCATTGTGGCTAATTCCATCCAATCATTATTATTCAGTGAATAAAAAATAGTCTTAGGAATCTGATTAGTATTCTGCATTGCTGTATAAAGTTGTGATATTTGCGCTACAATGTCCGGTTGAGTACCTACAGCATCATAACCTGTATCAGGGCCAATTTTATCAAACATTGGGCGATTTAAATCTCGATCCGAATTAATATGAAATTGCATGGTCCAATTAAACTCGTTATTCAAAGCCATTAAGTTTTCTAATAGCATTGTCAAATATTGATCAACTTCTGTTTGACTAAGTTCCTCATTAGCCATTCCCTTTTTGACAATGATATCCAGTTCATCTTCACTAGCTTCTTTAAAGTGGTACTTCAATAGTGAATGATCAGATAATCTTCCACCCATAGAATCAAAGAATTCAAATCTTTGATGTAGCGCCCTCACTATATCATTGAAACCATTGATCTCAATACCAGAAACATCACTCAAAGTTTTTATGTAACTTCCATAATCTTCTCGATCAATTTGAATTAATTTGTCTGGTCTCATTGCTGGCAATGTCTTAAAGCCATTGATCTCTTCATCTTTTTTAATCAATTTATGATATTTTAAATCTGAAGCAGGATCATCCGTTGTACAAACCACTTGTACATTAGAATTTTTAATTAAATTTCGTGGCTTAAAGTCTTCTGTTTGAAGCAATTTATTAGCTTTTTTCCAAATTCTTGGTGCTGATTCTTCAGTAAATTCCTCATCAATATGGAAAAAACGCTTCAATTCTAAATGTGTCCATTCATACAACGGATTTCCATAAGAACGCTCAATTGTTTTAGCCCATTCAATAAACTTTTTATAATCATCGCCATTACCAGTAATATACTTCTCATCCACACCATTGGCACGCATCAAACGCCACTTATAATGATCGCCATACGTACCTTCATTGAGCCAAATTTTAGTAATATTTGGATAATTTTTATTTTCATAAATCTCTTCTGGATTCAAATGACAATGAAAATCAATAATTGGCATTTTCGCAGCATAGTCATGAAACAATGTTTTAGCAGTCTCATTACTTAATAAGAAATCTTGATCTAGTAAACTCATATAACTAACACTTTCTACCATACTTAATATTTCAACTTTTACTTATTTAGAAATATCAGTTTTAGGCTCATTTTTATCTAGAGCCTCTTGTTTAGTCTTAACTACACCTTGCAGCAAATCTAAGTGCTCACCAATATGAATGTTTAGATACTTATCATAAAGATCTTGGTTCTTAAGAAGAATATCCCAGAACTTATCACGATACACATAGTGATAATTATGCTTCAAATTCATTATTGGACCAAACATTGTATGCAGAATCTGCCGTGAGTCATCGTTATCAAGCAGGCTTATTACATTTTCACTTGTTATCGTTTCAGGTTTAGGAGCAGTACCGTCACTTTGTGCATTAAAAACATAATAATCTTTGACGTCATCTAAGTTTTCATAAGCAAATCTATATAATTCTTGCATAAATTCTGGATCTTTATGAGCAATTACTCTTAACGCTTCAAGCCAATTAGTTCCAGCCGTCTTCACGTGCCAACCGTTATCTTTAGATACACGACCAATAATTTCATAAACTGATAACTTATCTGAACCAGAGTGAATACTCAATCTATAACCAAAGTGTTCAGCAATAGCTTCATGAACACGATAATCTTTTTCAAATTCTTGAGGATCACCAATATAATCAATGGCTTTTTGGAATTCACCCACAAATCTTGGAGCCATTGAAGTTGGTGTGATGCCACGACGGTTCAATTCATTAGCAAAGAAATAATGGTTAGGATTAGTAGTTCGATATGGTGTTTCATCCATTGAAACTTCAAGATCTAAATTGTAAGGAACAATGTATTTTTGATAAACATCTATGGCAAATAAAATTGCATCGTAGAACGTTAGAACAGATTCTTCAACATCATGTTTATTAAATTTAACGGAATAGCCATTGCCCAAATCAAAAGTTTTATTTAAATATGTATCATTAAAATATTTAATCTGGTCTGGATCTAGTTCATTAAAGCGCTTATCTAATTCTTCATCGCTCAAATTGACGGCGTCATTGTTAATAACTTCAGTCAAATCAAGTGTAATGATTGAGCATCCAATCTTAACTGCATAATCTACCTCATACGGGGTTTTAACATGATCACCATCTGCGCCCCATCCATAAGTAAAGCCTTCTTCAAACACCGCCCACGAGGCAGATTGAAAAACATCTGTGTTAGTGCGATTCATCAAAACTAGTTCACGGATAGACTGTTGTGCCAAGACTGGCATTACGCCTCGGTCTTTAAATAGTCTAATATGCGCGTTTGATGCATTCCCTAAACGATCTCCTAATCCAAAAGTATATTTATAATTGCGTCGTGAAGTAGGTCTCATCCACTTAAAGCGTTTTGCTAGAGCTACATTATTCTTTTCATTTAATTCGCCAACTAAGAGCTTTGAGTCAACATCTACCATTGAATCTTTAGCATCAAAATCACCAGCAGTTAATAAGTTTTCATAAACAACTAAACTCTTTTGAACAATGCCTTTATCATCCGGTTGATGCAAAATAAAGTAAACATTTCTACGATCAATTTGAATAGATGGAGTATATATTTCTTTATTGCTCAAATTACTATAATCTCCATCAGCTGCATAAACTTCCTTAACATCATCTAATAACTTATTCAAGTTCATTATTATTTCCTCCATATTTAAATACTTATCTTCAATCTATTAAATTTACTATTCGCCAATTTTTCCACCTTTCCAACGTCCATGATCCAAGTCATTAGCAATTTCGCCAAAACGCTGGTCATCAAGCTTATATAAAAAACCAATTATAATTGCTGCAAAAATCAAGCAAACGCCTGGATACAATGTCATTGCTGCTTTTATGCCTTGCATAGCTCCTGCAGTTTGATGTGCATTAGCAACGTACCCTGTTAAAGCTAATATTCCTGAAGAAACAATCGCTGCAATCGATTGAGCAATTTTTCGTGAAAAATTAAACGCTGCATAGGTCAATCCTTCTTTACGAACACCAGTACTCCATTCACCGTAATCAATAGCATTGGATACCATTGCCCAAGTTATACCATTTGGTATCGCTAAAGCAGTATAGCCAATAGTTACCAAAATAATAAATGTTACAATATTATCAGGTAAAATAAAGTTCAAAATATTAGCAATTGCACCGATAGCAAAACTAAACATAACGGTTTTCTTTTGACCAAAATGTTTAGTAAGTGTTGGGATCATAAATACTCCAACAATTGAGCAGCCCATCATGATAGCGTTAATAATTGGCTGAAGACCAATATTACCTAAATCATATTCTGCATAGAAAACCATCATTTGATTATTAGTATTCATTGCCGAAATCGTAAATAACGTCATTAAAATTAATGCACCAAGTGGTCCATTCTTAAAAATAACTTTAAAGTAATCCTTAAAGCCCTCTTTTTCAGTATTACCACTTCTATTTACATGAACATTTTCTTTAGTTCCTAAATAACAAATTGCAAACATAGCAACACCAATAATTGCAAAGATCAATGCTGCCCAGAAATATCCCCGTTGTTGATTGCCTTTACCAATCATAACTGTTAGAGGAATGAATGCCACACCAGCAACAAACTGTGCACCTACTGATCCTACTTGTCTAGTAGTTGCCATAAAGCTTCTGTCCTCAGTATTTCTTGACATAACGGAGGCTAATGATCCGTATGGATCATTAGTAAACGAATATACAAGACCCCAAATCATGTACGCAGCATATGCATAAATAATCTTCTGAGTCATCGAAAGACCACTCGGCATCATAAAAGTCAGAACAGTTAAAATACCTAAAATAATGGCTGAGACCATCATAAACGGACGAAACTTTCCACGTTTGCCAATATTTTTCCGATTATCAACCACAGAACCAGCAATTGGATCCATGAATGCATCAAAAATTTTAGTAAATGCAAAAATCCCACCGACAGCACCAGCACTAATTCCTACACCGTCAACCCAAAATTTAGTTAAATATGATTGCCCAAGATCAAACATAAAACCATTTCCGAAATCTCCAAATCCATAAGCGATTTTTTGATACATTGGTATATGCTTAGACGAATCATTCATTAACATATCTTTATTTTGTTCAACAATATCTTTATTAACGGTATCCGCTGAATCAGCGTTTTCCATATTACACCCCCATAATTATGAATTAGTACAAAATTACATAATCTAAGTTAAAATAGTTTTAATAATATTTATTACGTGTGATATATTAGTATATTTGAAACCGATTACAGAATATTACCAAAAGTAACGATTGTCAACCACAAATTTATGCAAAATAAAAAAGATTTCGGTTTTAATACCGAAATCTCCTAATTATAAGCAACTTTTATTAATTTTTATTCTTCAAAATAATCTGCATAATCTTTGCGCAAAGTTGGTTCTTCATCTAGTGCACGATGTAAATGTCCTGAAATTAACTTAACTGCCTTAGCAGTATTTTTTTGTTCCGCAGCATCCACAATTTGTTGATGTTCCTCAATCAAGGAGTTCCATGATAGGCTTTTACTGCGCAATCGTAAAACACGAAAGCGATTTAAATGCATATTAACCATTTGAAGCCAAAGCCAAACCTGCTCGCGTCCTGCCGCCTTATAAAAATAATGATGAAATTGCTCATCTTGGTTAAAAAAACGCATATCATTGTGTGTAGTTTCTACTTCTAATTTCTGTCGTTCAATTATTTGCCGTAAAATCATAAAATCATAATCTGTTAATTTGGTAATTGCCTCAGTTATGATTTGAGTTTCCACACTTTCACGCATAAAACGAGCATCTTTAGCCTTCTGTAAATTTATTTTAGATATATACGTTCCAGACTGTGGCACAGCAGTGATTAAACCTTCTTCACGCAATTGCAAGATTGCCTCTCTGATTGGCGTTCGACCAACCTGCAACTCTTGACCTAAATCCTTTTCTGAGATTTTTTGTCCTGGTAAATAATTTAGGCTAATAATTCGTTGTAAAATCGTATTATAAACCTGTTCTTTCATAGTTGAGATCATCTTGTAACAACTCCTTTTTATGCGAATATTTACTAATAATATCATATTAATGTTAATATCAGCCCAGTTACATTATTTAACATTATAAAACTTTTATGAAAAAAGTTATTGACTTTTCCCTCTAATTCGCTTACATTAAAAGTGATATATTAGTATATCGGAACTTAGATATACATTTTCTACTTTAGAAAAGGAGGTATTCAGTTGCTGAAATTAACTGATAATTATTTAGATCAGAAAGATGAATTTGCAAAACAAAACATTGTGGTTCCACAATATAATCAAGCCAAAGTTACTAGTCAGACCAAAGAAGAACCAGTCTGGGTTCATTTTGGTGGTGGCAACCTCTTTCGATGCTTCCATGCAAAAATAGCACAAGATTTATTAAATCAAGGAAAATTAGTAAGTGGTATCGTAGTCGCTGAGACTTATGACGATGAAGTAATAGATAAAATTTATCATGCATACCAAAATCGGATGTTAAGTGTCGTCATGAAAAGTAATGGTACTTTAGAAAAAGAACTGTTAGCAAGTGTTGGTGAATCATTATACTTTAATCAAGCCAATGAAGCTGGTTGGAACAGATTAACTGAGATTTTTACTAAACCATCTCTACAGTTAGCAACTTTTTCAATTACAGAAAAAGGTTATGCATTAACAGATGTTAACGGTAATTTAACTGCGGCCGCAAAAGAAGATATTGCAAATGGTCCCGAGTCACCTAAGACTAATATGGGAGCAGTTGCCCACTTACTTTATGCACGTTACAAAGCTGGTAAACAACCAATTGCCATGGTCAGCACAGACAACTTTTCTCAGAACGGTTTAAAACTTGAAACAGAAGTTTTACGAATTGCTCAAGGTTGGGCTAAAGCAGGGGCTGTAGAAGCTGGCTTTATCGATTATCTAAAAGATCCAAATCAGGTTTCTTTCCCATGGTCCATGATTGATCGAATAACACCTAATCCAGCTCAAACAGTAGCAGATCAACTAAAGATGAGTGGCTTCGCTGATACAGAAATAGTTCATACTGCTAAACACACTAATATCGCACCATTTGGTAACACAGAACAAATTCATTATTTAGTGATTGAAGATAGTTTCCCTAATGGACGTCCACCTTTAGAAAAAGCTGGTGTAATCTTGACTGATCGTGAGACTGTTAATGATGCTGACCAAATGAAGGTTACGGCCTGCCTTAATCCGCTACATACTGCTTTAGCTATCTTAGGTAATTTACTTGGTTATACCTCAATTGCTAGTGAACTCTCTGATCAGGATCTTCTAGATTTAATTAAGAACTTAGGTTACGGCGAAGATTTACCCGTAGTCAAGGATCCAAAGATTATTAATCCGAAAAAATTCATTGATGAACTAATTAACTTACGTTTACCTAACAAGAATATTCCTGATACTCCGCAAAGAATTGCCAGCGATACATCACAAAAAATTCCAGTTAGATATGGCGTCACTATCCAACATTATGTTGACGATTCAGATTTAAATCCTGAAGATTTAGAATTCATCCCTCTAGTTTTGGCAAGTTGGTGTCGTTACTTGATGGGTATAGATGATAATGGTGAAGCGTTTGAACAAAGTCCTGATCCACTATTAGATAATTTGAAGGCTTATGTCGAAGATATTAAACTGGGTAACTCTAATATCGATGTCCATGAAAAATTACAGCCAATCCTCTCTAATAAGAGTATTTTTGGTAATAATTTATATGATATTGGCCTAGGAACTAAAGTTGAAAACTACTTTAAACAACTAATTGCTGATAAAGGAGCTATCCGCAAGACAATTCACGATACCGTCCAAACTAAAAGTTACCAATTTTAATTAAAAAGGAAAATAATAATATGAAAAATATGGGTTTCCGGTGGTACGGAGATAATAACGATGCCATCAAATTACAAGATATTCGTCAAATTCCTGGGACAACTCAGGTCGTTGGTGCTTTATTTGATATTCCAGCTGGTGAAGTTTGGCCAAAAGACCAAATTAAACAATTAAAAGACGAAGTTGAAGCAGCTGGTTTAAAATTAGAAGTTATTGAATCAGTTAATGTCCATGATGACATTAAGATTGGATTACCTTCCCGCGACCGGTACATTGAAAATTACATTCAAACTATTCGCAACTTAGCAGAATACGGTGTTAAAGTTATTTGTTATAATTTCATGCCAGTATTTGACTGGATTAGAACTGATTTGCACTATGAATTAGATGATGGTTCAACTGCTATGGCTTTTGAACAAAAATATATCACGGATGATCCTGAAAGTATTGCACAAGCGATGCAAAAGAATTCCAATGGTTATGTCCAAGCTGGTTGGGAACCAGAACGCATGGCAGAAATCAAGAAATTGATGAAAGCATATGTAGGCGTTAATACAGCTAAATTAACTGCTAACTTAAAATACTTTTTAGACGCAATCATTCCTGTTTGTGAAGAGTGTGATGTTCGCATGGCTATGCATCCTGACGACCCACCTCGACCACTATTCGGTTTACCACGAATTTACAAGAATCGTGATGACATGCTTAAGATTGAGCAATTACACGAATCTCCTTATAATGGTTTTACCATTTGTTGCGGTAGTCTAGGCGAAAATCCTAAAAATGATGTACCAGCTATTATTCGAGAATTTGCTGCTAAAGATCGCGTATTCTTTATTCATGCTCGCAATATCAACTTTATCAATGACCAAGGCGATTTTCATGAATCTGCTGCCTTATCTTCAAAAGGCTCGCTTGATATGTATGAAATCATAAAAGCACTGTATGATAATAATTATCAAGGCTATATTCGTCCTGATCATGGTCGTGATATTTGGGGTGAAAATGGTCGTCCTGGTTATGGACTATACGATCGTGCATTAAGTATCACTTATTTAAATGGTCTATGGGAAGCCATAGATAAAGATCATAAATAAAATCAATTATATTATCTCAAAAAGTTGACCTTTCAATTCAAAAAACTAACTTCTATAAAAACTATTAGGTCATAAATAAAAAAGCTTGTAAAATCAATTGATTTTGCAAGCTTTTATTGTTCCTTTAAATACAATTATCAGTCCACAACAGTCTTTATCATAACAAATAACTTGGCAACGTCAGCAGGTTTAGTTAATCCTGTATCCTTATCAATAATTGAAGAATAAACATGAGGTATGATTTTTTTAACACCCGCTTCAACTGCAATTTCCAAAATTGTTTGAAAATTTTCTAAATCTATTCCACCTGTTGGCTCTAAACTAAAATCATTAGCAGCACATGCTTTTGCTAAATACATATATTCATCTTTATGCTTCAATCCTTTCATTGGGAAATATTTTATAGAACTACCTCCCATATCTTTCAACATAGCAATAGCTGCCACAATAGGAACCTCAGCAGTTTTAACTTGACTGCTAAATGGGCCAGTTGCAATATTAACATAACCAACTTTTCCAGTTGGAGAAACCAAACCATTAACTACTGTTTCACTTTGCCCTAACATAGTTCTTGATTGAGCCACTCCAGTAAAAACCTGATTTACATGTTGTGGTTGAAGTATTTTGGAAACTTCACTAACCATCAAACTTTGGTTAGGATCCCCAGCTCCTAAGCCAACTGAAATTGCATTATCAACAGCAGTTTGATACTTTTTCATATCTGTAACACAAGTTCTATTATCCGGATAATTTTTAGTTAATACTCCGCAAATAACATGACCCTCAGCTGCTTGATAAATATCTTTTGCATTATCTACTGAACCAGCCAGTACATTCAAAGCTACCCTATCTTTATAATAATTTGGCGTTAATTTCATCTTAAAATTTCCTTCAATCTATCAACTATTACACTCATCTCATCAGAATCTACGGCTCTAATATCAAATTCAATTATTCCTTCATTCGCTCTATACTCACGGGTATATATTGCTGGATCATTTTCTTTCAATTCTTTAATAATTTCTTTAGCATTTTTAGGACAGAGTTTATCAACAACCACATCTGCACGATAAATTTCTCGACCAGCTTGATCTTGTTGCTCTCTAACTTTAATATGAGGTACTTGATTTAATTCGGACATAAATGGGATTAAGCGCTTATGCATATCTTTGCCTTTTTCAGGACCCACCTTTAGATACTTTTCAATGGCTCCCAATAAGCCAAATATATTTTCTTTACCTATTTTCATTGAACGACCCAAGCCCAAACTTTGCATCCTAATCCATTCAATATATTTTCTTTTACCGTATACTAAGCCAGCCGCTGGTCCTTCTATTGCTTTAGCACCACTAAAGATAACAATATCAACTCCCATTTCAACATATTTTTTTAGATCTTCCTCTGCTGCTGCATCGAGAATTAGTGGCAATCCATGTTGATGAGCTACTTTAAGTGCATCTTCAATAGATAGCATACTTTTTTGAACAGCATGGTGACTTTTTACGTAAAAAATTGCCGCTGTACTATCATCAATAGCCCATTCAATATGTTCGGATGAACACATATTTGCATACCCTGCTTCAATTATATGACCGCCTCCTACCGCTATCATTTCCTCTTCAGGTGCACCATAATCAACATTTTGTCCTTTTGGCAATATAAAATTCCTTTTAGTAAACCTATCAGAGTATGGATGATACAAATGATATTTATTACCTTGACCAATGAGTGCTGCAATAGTTTGTGCTATCCCAGCAGATGCTGAATTCACTATTACCGCATCTTCTGCACCAAGTAATTTAGCAATATATTCGCCACTTTTTTTAACTAAGTCTGCCATCTCAAAAAAATGACTATCACCAAATTGTTGGGCTTTAATACTTTCTTCAGGTAGTTTAGAAACACCTAATATCGTCATTTTTCCACTTGCATTTATCACATGCTTTAAATTTAGTTCTTTATAAAAATCCATTTTATTCACCAATTTCATAGGCTTTACCCATTACTACGCATAATTGTGGGCAAATTTTCTTATCATATATACGTTCATTTTGATTTGAATCAACTAATTTATTTGCTACATTCTTTTTCAATTCGAAAACAGTTAAATCAGCATCGTAGCCTTCCTCAAGTTTTCCTTTAGTCACCAAATTAAAGGTCTTTGCTGGTGCTTCAGTAACCATACTAACAACTTTAGACAATGAAAAACCATACATTAAAAACTTTTCCATAGTAGTTGCCATATCATAAACAGGACCATTAATCCGATTTCTACTATATATATCTGTACTAATTGATTTAGGCACCAATCCTGCTGAATTAGCTACATCAAAAGTATTAAAATTAAAGCTATCTGTTCCATGTCCTACATCAAAAGTTACTCCTCGCTTATAGGCTTCCCAGACAAATTGATGAATATTACCTTCCTTATCGATGATTCCGTTTGGCTTTCCATTATACACATGTGTCAAAATATCATTATTGTCCATTAACGATACAACATTCTTTAAATCAGGTGGATTTGCTCCAACATGGACCATGATCGGAAACGAACCACCTAACTCCTTTTGGAACTTTTTCCCTCTTTTTAATGGTTCCACTCCATTATTCACAACTACAGAATGACTTTCTCTAACTTTAATTCCCACAATAAAATTTTGATATTTTTCAACTGAATCTAATAATGCTTTTTCTTCAATCGTATCAAGATTACCTAATTCGTTTTGAGCTAAGATACCAGTCTTGCCAACATTAATCATAGCGTAAACATTGGTAATTTTATCCTCATTGGAATCATAAAAATCATCAATATTTTCTGCACCAGTGGATCCTGCATCAATTACAGTTGTAACTCCCGATTTATAGCCATCTTCGTCAGGATCATCATAATAAAGCGTTAACTTCTCATAGCAATGTACATGATCATCAATCCAACCTGCAGAAATATATTTTCCTTGTAGGTTAATAGTTTGATGAGCCTTAATATCTTCCAATTTATGACCCATTGCAACGATTTTATGACCTCTTATTGCAACTTCTAATGGACTATCATCTTTAATACTTAAACCATTTTTTAAATATAGATCTAACAAGATTACACACCTCTTTACAACTTTATTGGGAAAAAGAAACCTGCAATCATTGATCCAATAATTGCACCACCTGTGATTGGCTTCTTCCAAGCATAAAAAATAATTGCCCCAACAATTGCTCCAAGTCCAATCGGAATGGACGCTTGAGCAGCAGAAATGATGATCAGCGGGCCAAGGAAACGCCCAGTATCATTGCCAGCTCCCATCATAATGTCTGCACCAAAGGTAGAATTAGCCTGTTTTAAAGTAAAATGTCGTATAACATAAATAATTGCTCCAATAATTACGCCAATTATGGCACCTGTCAATAATGCTAAAGGAAAACTTTCAATTGGTTCTTTAATATTCATACTTAATAAAATTGCAGGAACCCCAAGGCCAACACCTGTTAACAGCGAGCCACCTAAATCTAAGATTCCATCTAATGATCCTTCAAGGATCCTTGCAAATAGAAAACTCGCTCCAAATGCTGCACATGCACCGTATGAACCTCCAGTCATACCGGCTTTTAGCATGGCAACAAACGCAACCTCGTTAAATGCACCAGTTCCATAATTAAAATACATTGAAGTTCCTGCAAATACACCAGCAGACATTATTCCCACAATAATTGGAAAACTCCAATCTGCATACCAAAAACTTTTAGTATCTTTTAAATTTAATGATTCATCGTTTTTCATACTATACCTTCTTTTTAACCACCAAATACAGCATGGACTTGTTTAAGCCAGCCAGGTATACTTACATTCATTTGTTTTAGTAATGTCACATCAAAACTTCTGAAGAATCCACTTAATACAAAGAGTAGAATCGTTGCAATCAAAATAGACTTAGTAATTTTATTCCATCCACTCTCATCTACTCCTTTACCTACTAAAATTCCCAAAACCACTCCAGGAACTGCATTCCCCATAATTAATTGTGCAAAACCTCCAAAAATAGTACCGAACATGCCTGACCGTTTCCCGGCATCAATAGCTGCTAACCAAAAGATAACAGGCATAACAGTATTAATTAATAACGTTGCAGCTGGAACCAAAACTTTGACAGCAGTTATTTGCAAAGATTGTGGTAATGCAGAACTAGTTAAGTTTAAAAAAGCTACAACTATGGAACCTATAATTGCACCAACTATTCCCATCGCTTTAGCATCATGCATTGCCTTTTCATCATGATTTTTTAGCATTAATATTGCAGCCGCCCAGTTGGGAATAACTCTATGAGTTACATCCTGAGTAAATGAACCCGCTGCAACAGTAGAAGCCCATGCGTTAAAAAAGAAACCTAATCCAAACGAAAAATGTGATGCTGGATCGCCCTCACTAGCATTCATTTCTCCTAATGTTCTAAATGCACCTAACGCTTGTACAGTCGGGGCATTAAACATTCTTGCTGCACCTATTCCAACAGCAAATCCTACTAATAGTCCGATTACAATTGACTCAATAAAAATTACAAAAAAGTGCATCTTAAACCCCTTTTACTATTCTTTTAAAAGAATCATTATCACCAATAAAGACTTTTTCATATTTCATTTTTTCTAATAAAATGTATTCAATATGAACATTGACAATTAATGTCACTTCATATGAAGTCACTACCCTAGGAAAAAAGAAAAAAAGAAAGTGTTCTTTTTTGTTTATTTGTTTTAAGCTGCCTAGTTCAAAAAAGCTTGGCTTTATACTAAAAATTAAAATTGAATTGTCTTTAGTTAATGCTTTTGATATATTACTTAAAGCCTCAGCAATTGCAGCTTTCTTATCTTTTCCCTTGCCTGTTACTTCTATTTCTTTGTCTTTTTCAACTATTAAATTTAAATTTTTCATATTTGCTCCTAGTAATTAATCAGGATACTTTTTATTAATAGCTTCCACTATTTTTTCTCCTAACTCTTCTTTATCCATGAACCCGAACCCTAAAACTTTAATACCATCTTCAATTGCAGTCACGCCTTCAGTAATCGACCTCATACCATGTCTTTCTGCATAGCCATACTTATTATTTGCAATTATTGCTCCTGCACCTCCACTTCCGCAAAATGAAATACCAAAGTCTGCGTTGTTTTCATTCATAACATCGCCAAGTTTCATATCAGCACCAATTCCTGGTACTAGTACAACTTTAGCTCCTGCTTTTTCTATTCCAGATGCAACTTTTTGCCCTTTGCCCATACGATCTGCTACTACAATTGTTACCATTATTTTTCTCCTTAATTTAATAACATATTTTCAAAATGAATAGATAGTACATAACTTTCTGATTTAGATAACTTACCCACATTACTATTAATAAAATCAACAATCTTCAGCGAAATACTTAAAGCTTTTTCGCTAACTTCACTAAAAATAGCTTCATCAACATCATCTAATTTTTTCCCCCTTTTAGCCCTAATAACCATCTCTGATAAATGATTTCCTAATACCTTAAGTTGAAGTTGTGTAGGCTTTAGCTTATATTTAGCAATAATCTTTAATACATATTTTTCAACTTTTTTAAGTTCAAACTTATAATCGCTTTTTTCAACATAGAATTGTAATTCTTTAGGTAGTTTTTCATCCATTTGTTTAATCATCCCTTTCTATCGAAACTCGGTATATTTTAAAATAGCTATAATTTCAGTAGTATTTATATCAAGATTTAGATCTAAAAACGTCTTTTTTATAAAGTCAAAGTCTTCTGAAGAACAACCATAATACGTATCCTCATTAGTTTGTATAGTGTATTGCTTATTAAAGAAAATTCTGTCAGTAGCCATTTCTACATGAATCATAAATGCATCCATATATTTATTATCTATTTGGTTAATAAAATGCTTTTTTAGTCGGATAAATGCTTCTAAAGCCATTGACAAAACATGTTCAGTATTTTCAACATCTAACTTCTGTTCTGGATAATCAAGATTTAAGCGATTAGAAGCAAGGTTTACTTTTTCATTTAACTTTTTTAATTCATTTTCAATTTTTATAATGTCTTGCTTAGTTGGTATTGGATTAACTTGAATAGTTGGTATTGTCGTAATCTCATTTAACATAAAAATACTAATTATTATATCTGGACCTAATTCCTTTGCCTTGTACAAATAATTTGATAGTGAAGCAAATCCAACACAGGTAATGCAACTAATCTCTTGTTCTACAGATCTTCGTAGAACACTAGTAGCTCCTTTGCCAGATGAGCATACATACATCGCTTTAACCTTAAATGAATTTTTAAAATCATTAATTGCAACCACGAAATGTAAAGAAATCATAGTAATGAATGCATCATTTATAATAATTGGATTTTCAGAAACAAATATTCTTAAAGCTTCTTTTACCGATAAAAAGACCTCCGGATATTTACTTTTCAATTCATATGTAAATGGTGTATACATATCAGAATATTGATAATCGCTGTTGAACTCTGTTGTAATATGTTGTACTAATGAATCAAGCAAGGTTATATCCTGATTTAAAGTTAGCTTTAATTTATTTGATACATAATTAATGATCTTTACAGCAACCGCTTCAGGATGACCATTAAAGTCACTTACACCAAAAACAAAATATTTTTCTTCTTGTAGTGACTTCTTAACCTCAAACTTCTTCATTATTTTTGTATAAACTTCGAGATACTTCTCTTGGTTTCTTTGTAAATCATGTTTTGTATCATGACTTATCAATCTTTTTCCACTTTTATTTTCAAAAATAATGACTGTCAATCGATTAATCATTGATTTAATAATATTACGATCAGTACTATGTGAACTTAAAGTCTCAGATAAATCGTCAGAAAAGCTTAATGCGATTGCACTCATAATTCTTCTGATCGACAGTGGTAAATCTAAGTCTTTACAGCAATCTAAACTAATTTTAATAATCATATTTAGGGTATCTGTTATTTCAAATGTATAATAATCAATATGCTTTTGAAGAATATATTCCATTAAAGAACGAACATCTATTTCATCCCCTATCAATTTGTATCCATAATAATTTTTTCCAATTATGCTCAATTGAAATCTTTTAGCTTCTTTCCTCGCGCTTTTTAAGTCAGATAAAAAGGTATTATTAGATACATTTAACGTTTCAGATAGTGATTTACCTGTTAAATATTCATTGTTAAAAACCAATTTAGTTAAAATAAGCCATTTGCGCTCATCTGGACTGTAGTACAAAATACTAGAATTCTTCAGCTTGCCATTAACATATAAGCTATTAATCGCTGCTTTTCTTTCTTCATCACTAGAAGAACTTATCCATATTCCCTTACCAGGTTTCGAGTTATATTCACACCCAATTTGAGCAGAAAGCCATTCGGATATTTTGTTCAGATCGCTGCGTAAAGTTCTGGTAGAAACCCTATATTTTTCTGACATATCTTTGACTTTATAAACTTGAGGGTTAGTCAACAATTCAATTGCAATTCTTGTTTGTCTAGAAGTTAGAGTCATTTTGCTCACTCCTTTCTCCACACCACAATTATATGAAAGCGGAGTCAAAAATAAAACTGCAACTTATTTCACTATTACTGATGAAATAAGTTGCACCGCACTGGCAAGTATGCATATCTATATAAAAAAGAACGTTGGTATAAAAACCAGCGTTCTTTTCAAACATTCTTTAATTAAAAATATCCTCTTTTTATCGCAAAACCCGCATATTATTCTGCTTATCCATAACTGCACGGATTTCACTATCTGTAACTAAGTTTAAATCTCCGCTAATCGTCAATTTTAAAACACTTGCTGCAATTGCATAATCTATTCTTGCTTGCTCATCAAAATTATGTAGCAATCCATGAATCAGACCTGCACCAAATGCATCACCAGAAGCTACACCTTCCCAAACATGCATCTTGTAAATTGGAGTTTCAAAAACATGTCCATGGTCAACCATTAGCGCCATCCATTCTGAATCTTCAACAGATTTAATATTACGCAAAACACTTGCTACAGTTTGACAATTAGGATAATTAGAAGTGATTGCTTTCATACCATTAATAAACTCAGCCTTTTGCTCAATTCCCCGACTCATATCACCATCAAAGGCTTTAATTCCTAAACTAGCTTCAAAGTCTTCATCATTGGCAAGACAAATATTAACATAAGGCATTAATTGAGACATAGCAGTCTGAGCAGCAGCTTGCGACCACATTTTCCCACGGTAATTTAAGTCACAAACAACTTTGATTCCATGCTCAGCACTATATTGACAAGCAGTTAGGACTGCCGTGAACATCTCAGGTGAAACAGCTGGAGTTATCCCAGAAAAATAGAAATAATCGGCGGTTTGCAAAATCGCTGACCAGTCAAACTCATCAGCTTTAGCTGTAGCAAATGAGCTATTAGACCGATCATAGACCACGCTTGTATTACGTACACTAGCTCCCTTTTCAAAAAAGTAAATACCTAATCTAGGTCCACCTTGATGAATTGCTGCAACATCCACTCCATATCGACGTAAAGTCCCTATAGCTGCTTGTCCTACACTATTATCTGGCACTTTAGAAACAAATTGAACTTGATCTCCAAGTATTGCTAGTGAAGTTGCAACATTAGCTTCTGCTCCACCATACAACCCAGAAAAACTTTCAGTTTGTATAATTCGTTGATTCTCTGGTGGCTTGAGTCGTAACATAATTTCGCCAAAAGTTACTACCTTTTTCACTTAGCTCACCCGCTTTTCCTGAATTCGTAAAAATTCTTCATGGTAAGCTTGAGCTTGTTTAGTAACTGCATCGTAGTCTCCTTGAGCAGCTGCTGCAGTTAAATTACTACCTGCCCCAACTACAACAACTCCTGCTTCAAACCATTCATGCATGTTGGTCAAGTTCACCCCACCAGTAGGCATAACGTTAGCCTGTGGAAGTGGGGCTTTTACTGCCTTAACAAAACCCTGACCTAGTGCACTACCTGGAAAAATCTTAACTATTTCTGAGCCATAACGCATTGCTGTTTGAATTTCCGTAACCGTCATACAGCCCGGCATATACGGTACTTGATATTCATTACATAATAAAGCAACCTCCCGATCAAATGATGGAGCAACAATGAATTTAGCACCCGCCATAATTGCAATTCTTGCAGTAACAGCGTCAAGTACTGTACCAGCACCAATTACAACTGTTGGATCGTCTTTATACTCGTTATGTAATTGTTTAATAATTTCGTCTGCTTGTGGGGCGGTAAATGTTAATTCAATTGCTTTAACGCCACCTTTAATACACGCTACTGCTGTTTGATAAGCTTCTTTCTTTGAATTACCTCTTACAACAGCAACGATTCCTGCATCTTTAACCGCTGAAAGTGTTTCATTTTTTTGCATAATAATTCCTCCATTCAATCATCTTTTACATTTTTATGGTAAACCTTTACCTTAATTATTTCAATAATTTTATGGCTAAAATATAATTTATGCTGATAAAACATTTATTTGCTATAATAGGCCATAGTAACTTTTGATTTGAGGATTTTATGAAGAAAAAAACAGCTAGTATCAAAGATGTCGCAAATTTAGCAAATGTTTCAATCGCTACAGTATCACGCTATCTTCATGGCAAGCTTGATCGCATGTCTAATGAAACTGCTCAACGCGTTGAGCTTGCTATCAAAAAATTAAATTACGTACCTAACGCTGCCGCTAGACAATTAATTACTAATAGCAGTAAGACAATTGCAATTATCGTGGCGAATATAGCGGACTCATTTTCTATTGAATTATTCAAAGGAGCAAGCTCAGTTTTAGAACCTGCTGGCTACACCACTGTATTGCTCGATACTAACTCTCAACAGAAAAGAGAAGACCATCTAATTAATACTGTTGGACTAAATACTTATGATGGCTTAATTTTGCAGCCGTTAAGCAGTGATGTCACTACTATTAAAGCTGAAGTAAAGCGTGAACTACCAATCGTTATTCTTGATCGCAAATTGGATTATTCACCCTGGCCACAAGTTTTAAGCGATAATCAACAGGCAAGTTATCATGCTGCTAAATATTTTAGTCAACATGGCTGGGAGGATGCAATTGTCTTATCTTCGCCAATCTCAATCGCTTCTACCAGGCAGGAGCGATTACAAGGAATTAGGAAGGTTTATCCTCGTGTCAAAGTAGTAGAACTTGACGAAAAGCACATTGAGCAGCAAACAGCTTATACAGAATTAGGTAAAGCTTTAACTAAAAGCAAAACTAAAACTGTGCTCTTCTTTTTAGAAGAACGGTGGCTGCTATCTCTTTTACCTAATTTAATTCATAATGGTTTACTGCCAAATGATCATTTGCAAATCTCTGGTTTCGCCGATACAGATTTCATTGCTAGTATTTGGCCAACTGCTAAAATGATTATTCAAAACCCTTATTTGATGGGCAAAAACGCTGGACAAATTATGTTAAGCCAGCTAGCTAATAAAACCGATTTTCCTGCCACAACTCTAATTAAAACCAACTTTTAACCAAAAATAAGAGCCCTAAATATTAATTTAGAGCTCTTATTAATTGGTATCATTAATTATTCCCGTGCAAATAGTTTTTCATACAAGTCGACCATTTCACCAGCAAGATCGCGGAAAGTAATAGCATTCATTAGGTGATCTTGTGAATGCACCACTAACAAAGTAACCTTAGTATGTTCGCCTTGAGCCTCCTTAGTCAGCATCTCAGTCTGTGAATTATGTGCATCTGTTAGTGACTTATCTGACTCTGCTAATTTAGCTCGTGCCGCACTAATTTCACCTTTTTTGGCTAATCTAATTGCCTCAAATGCCAGACTTTTGGCATTACCACCATTAGCAATTAAACCCATTGCGGCCATCAACGCAGCTTCATCATCTTTTGGTGTCTGCTTTTCTTCTGCCATCTTAACCTTCCTTTATCCGTTAATTAATGCTTCAGCTTGAGCCAAGACCTTAGCCCCATCCATTAAGCCGTAAGCTTGCATATCAATGACTCCTAGAGGAATATCAGCGCCAGCTGCACCTTTACCTGCTAACTTTTTAACAAAATCATCTTTCATATAGCTAACTTGCGGCCCTAATAAGACACAATCAATCTGTTCTTGTTCGATATGTGCATCTGCTTCACCTGCCGCACAAGCAAAAATCTTTGCATCAATTTCCTGACTTTCTGCTGCTTGTTGCATCTTAGTAACTAGTAATGATGTACTCATCCCTGCTGCACAATTTAACATAATTGTTTGTTTTGCCATAATTTTCCTCTTCTTTACATTCTATTTATACTTATTTTTGATTAGACCACAATACTTATTCAGCTAATTTTCAACAACAGCATTTTGTGCTGAAACTCGCTCACTAATCTTAACAAACGGCATATAGAACAAAACTCCGATAACAATAATTAACAAGTGCACAAAGATTGCTCGCCAATCACCACCTGTTGCTAAAAAGGCACTCAACACTGGTGGCGTAACCCATGGAATGTATACTACAACTCTACTCATCCAACCAATTGCTGTAAAGAAGTAAGCAATCAATATACCAATTACTGGTTGCAAAACAAATGGAATCATTAATGGGATATTGAATACAATTGGAAAACCAAAGATCATCGGCTCATTAATGTTGAATAATCCCGGTACTAGCGACAAACCAGCTACTGTCTTGCTAGATTTTTGTTTAGCTACTAAGAAAACCGCAATAATTAAACAAATTGTTGAACCTGTGCCACCAATCATGCCAAAGGTATCTAAGAATGTCTTGTTCATAATATATGGCACAGCCTTATGAGCATTATAGGCAGCCATATTCTTATTCATATTAATTAACAAAACTGGATCAAGTAGCGTCCCATTAACAACCGTTTGGTGAATTCCCAAAGTGAATAAAAAGTTACCAATACTATAAATAAATAACGAACCTGGCAAACTAGTATTGAATGATCTTAATGGTTCTTGGATTATTTTGACAATTAATGAAATTAAATCGGTTTGACCAAAAACTGCTAATAAAGCACCTACTAATGCAAATGCACTAGCAGTTAAAATACTAGGAATCATCGAGTTAAAGGATTCGCCAACCATTGGTGGCACCTTATCACCCAAATTAATCTTGAGTTTTTTAATACTACCTAGCCAAATAAATAGCTCGGTTGCCAGCAATCCTACAATAATGCCAGAGAACATACTACTGGTGCCCAGGTTGGCATAGGATAAGCCACCTGTAACATCAACTGGCTTAGCATTAGTAGCCAAAGTTAAGGAAATCTTCTGCGGCATCATCATAATTAATGCAGCAAGCGATATAATCGCTGCAGCCATCGGGTTTTTATAATTCTTATTCTTAGCTAACGTAAAACCTGTAGCTGGAGCCAAAGCTAGCCCAGCAATATTAAGCGTTCCGTTCGAAATCAACGTTCCCCAAACTTGCAAGTTTGCTAGCGTTTGCCCCTTGAACAACCAAGGAAAGATAACACTATTAATTAGTGTTCCAACCCCAGCTAAAATAAATAGCGGCATAATCATTGCAAAAGCATCACGCAATGAACGTAAATGAACTTCATTGCCGACTTTGCCACAAAAATTCGAAAATTTTTGTACTGCCGAGTTGTTTTGTAAATTGCCTTCCATTAATTAGCACCTCCTTATAAAATCTCACCATTTGATGAGATAACTTTTTTCAGCCAGTAATAACTTTGTTTTGGTACCCGCTTTAAATCCTTTAAATCATGATTACTGCGGTTGACATAAACTACGCCGTAGCGTTTTTCCATATTACCCGCAGAACTTGGAATATCAATTAGTCCCCAGCCAAGATAACCAAGAATGTTAGCACCCTTAGCCACCGCATTTTTAACTGCTTGGATATGGTTTCGATGATATTCAATCCGGTAGGTATCGTTTATTGGGTGAACACCATCCCAATGCTCACGTACTCCAATTCCATTTTCAATTGGAAAAATTGGAATATCTAACCGATTAGCTAAGTTAACCAAAACTGTTTCAAATCCAGTCGGATCAATCGCCCAACCCCACTCATTAGCGGCCAAATATGGATTACGCTTGCCACCATAGACTTCATAATAATTAGGAGGCGTGCCCATCGGAATCTTAGTACTATCAATCGTACTAGTTGAATAGTAGCTAAAGCTAAAGAAGTCGCTAGTTACCAGGCTAAGTTCTGCAAGTTCGTCTTCATCCAGAATATCTGCTAGGCCATTGCTTTCCATAAACGCTACTACTTCTGGTGAATATTTACCCTGTGTAAATAAACTAATCAAATTATTATTAGTAAACTCTTGGTATTCACGAACAGCTGCAACATCCTGGGGGTTACAAGTTGCTGGATAAACTTCACGATAAGCTTCCATACCACCAATTTTTAAATCTGGCTTATTAGCATGGATATAATTAGCTACTTTAGCATGCGCCACCATCACATTATGGCTAATTTGATACAAATCGTGTAAAGTCTCGTCACCTTCTAAGTAGCCGCTATACTTAAAGGCTTCTTGACTGCCATACAAATTTTGTTCGTTAAAGGTCAGCCAATACTTAACACGATCACCTAAAACGTCAACCATCTTTTTACCAAATTGATAAAAGTCTTCAACTACTTGCTTACTGACAAAGCCGTTATATTTTTTTGCTAAATTAAGCGGCATATCGAAGTGATACAAAGCTACCATTGGCTGAATGCCAGCTGCTAGCAACTGATCAACTAGATCAGAGTAAAACTTGATCCCCTCTTCGTTAAATTCACCTTCGCCATCAGGTTGAACACGACTCCACGAAATTTGAAAGCGATAGCAATTCATTCCTAAATCCTTCATCAAAGCAATATCTTCTGGATAGCGATGGTATTCATCAATCGCTACTTGCCAATCAGAAGTTTCAGCTGTTGCCTCATAGGTATCATAGACAGATTTACCTTTACCACCTTCATTTGCGGCACCTTCAGTTTGCATACTAGAAACCGAATTCCCCCATAAAAAATTTTTACTTAATTTATTCACTAACTTTTCCTCCTCATCATCTAACATGATAAAACGCTTCCCTAAATTTGTAAAGACAAATTTATAAAAAGAGTTTACAAATTTTGTGAATAGCACTTTAACGGGATTTTTCGTATAATGTGTATTAATCTTAGGAGATTTAACTATGACAAAATATATCGATATCGCCACAACCTTAAAGCAAAGAATTAATAGTGGCCAATATAAAGCTGGTACTAGTTTGCCGCAACAAAAAACTTTAGCTAAAGAGTTTAATACTAGTAGAATGACCATTCAAAAAGCCCTCGATGTCTTAGACAACGAAGGCTTAATCTACCGAGTTCAAGGCTCAGGCATTTATGTTAAAAAAAATATTAACTTCTTAACAGACATGAAAATTCCCGGTAATCAATATTTTGGAGCAACTCATCTTTTTGGAAAAAGTCATCATGTTAAAAGTAAGATTATTACTTTTAATATTAGTAATCCTACTAAAGAAGCCCAAAACGCACTAAAAGTCACGTATGATCAAGCCGTTTATAATATTGTCCGTTTGCGACTAGTTGATGATATTTCCTATGCGTTGGAATACACTACAATGCCCACGCAAGTAATTCCCGGTATTAATCAAGAAGTCCTGCTCGATAGTATTTATAACTATATTCAAAATAACCTTAATCTAACTATCGGATCAGCCTATCGGACAATTAGCGCGGACAAGCCGGATCAGCTCGATCAGCAATATTTAAATTGCCTACCTGTTGATCCAATTCTGCAAGTTCAACAAATAGTCTATTTAGACGATGGTGTAGCCTTTGAATTTTCAAGAACTAGACAAAGATTTGATAAAGGAAAATATACTATTTTTGAAGCTGGTCACCCTAATCTATAACACATAAAAAAGCTGCCTGATAACAGACAGCTTTTTAAATACAATTTTTTAATCATTTGGCGCAGACATAACTAGTCGCAAGTCACCCGTAAAAGTGAAATCTTTTAACTGATTAGGAATAATCAAATTCGTCCCAATCGTTAAATCATATTCTTCATCCTGCGTGATCAACTTACCTGTACCCGCAATTACCGAAACCAATAAATACGGATGCTCACCTAGGCTAGTTTGCCATTCACCAGCCAGGTCAACTTGCCATAAGTAAAAATGCGGCGACATTGGTGGCTCAACCAAGATCTTAATCTTAGCGGCCTGATCCATAGTCGTTTTAACTGTAATTTGCGGATCTTGATGAGGTACAGTTGTAACATCAAGTGACTTTTGCGTATGCAGTTCCCGTTTTTGTCCTGTTTTTTCATCAACACGGTCATAGTCGTACAAGCGATAAGTAACATCGCTAGATTGCTGGGTCTCAATCACCATTATTCCTTTAGTCAACGCATGAATTGTTCCTGCTGGCACATAGAAAAAGTCGCCAGCTTTCACTGGTACTTTGCGCAATAATTGATCCCATTCATCGCGCTCAATCATATCTGCAAGCTCCTGTTTAGTCTTGGCAGTATGACCATAGATCAAATATGAATCTGGATCAGCTTGTAAGACGTACCAACTTTCCGTTTTACCCTGATCATGCTCCACTCTAGCAGCATAATCATCATCTGGATGCACTTGCACTGACAAACTATCATTGGCATCCAAAAACTTGACTAACAAAGGAAATTCTTTTGCTTGTGGATTACCAAAAAGTGCTGGTTGCTCATGATATAGCTGTCTTAATGTTTTACCTTGAAATTCTCCTGTTGAAACAGTTGAAGCATCATCTTTGTAGCCGGAAATAATCCAGGCCTCGCCAACTTTACCTTCTGGGATATCATAATTAAAAATCGTTTGTAATTTACGTCCACCCCAAATTTTTGGGCGAAAATACGGGGTTAAAAATATTGGTTCCATCTTTTGCTATTCCTTCCAAAGCTAACTAAAAATAAATTAATCAAATTGCTGCTTATGATTGTAGCCCTCATGCATATTAATTTGCAAGCGCAATCAGCTAAATAAAAAAGAAACTAGTTCCGAATTTAATTCGAAATTAGTTTCTTTTAATTAGATTTAACAATTATTCAACTGTTTGAACCCAACCTTCTGGACCAGTCTTATCACCATATTGAATGCCAATCAACTCATTGTACAGCTTAGTAGTTACCGGGCCAGTTTCGGTTTCACTATGAATAACGTGCTTCTTGCCTTCGTAAGTGATAGAGCCAACTGGTGAAATTACTGCGGCTGTCCCCATCGCACCAGCTTCTTTCATCTTGAAAGCTTCTTCCAGAGTAATTTGTCGCTCAACTGGATTCAAGCCCTGACGCTTAGCAACTTCTAACAAGGAGCGTTTAGTAATTGAAACCAAAATTGATTTAGATTTTGGGGTTACAAATTGACCATCTTGAGTAATACCAAAGAAATTGGCCCCGCCAAATTCATCGACATACTTATGTTCACGCGGATCAAGATATAAACAATCTGCAAAACCTGCCTCATGTCCTTCAACTGTCGGCAGCAGACTGCTGGCATAATTACCTGAAGTCTTAGCTTGACCAGTACCAGCATATGCGGCCCGATCGTATTCACTAACAACATAGGCAGCAGGATTTAATCCTTTAATATATGCACCTACTGGTGTAGCAAACATGCGCATAGTATATTCACTTGCAGCTTCAACACCTAAAACCTTTGAAGTACCAATCATATAAGGTCGAATATACAAAGTCGCACCACTTTCATAAGGTGGTACAAACTCTTCGTTAGCCTTAACAACTTCTTTAACAGCTTCTACAAACTTATCTTCTGGATATGCAGGCATTGCCAAACGCTCAGCTGACAAAGCAAAACGATGCGCATTCTGATCAGGACGAAAGAGATTAATCTTGCCATCTTTACGTCGGTAGGCCTTTAACCCTTCAAAAATCTCTTGGCCATAGTGCAAGACTTCAGCACCCTCAGACAAAGTTACGGTTGACTCTTGTGTCAACTTACCTTCTTGCCATTGACCATCTTTATATTTAGCCTCAAATCGATACGGTAAATCACGATATTTAAAACCTAAATCATTCCAATCAAGATCTGCTACTTTTTGTTTCATTAGATGCACCCCACAATAAGTTATTACTATCTATAAAATCCAGTTAGAGCCATTCAACAAATCACTCTAATTAATTTCATAATTATTTAATTGCTAATTAATTTAAACCATAATTACCTTATTGTCAATACCTTTTCCTAACTTACATAGGAGTTAAAAAATGCGGTAGTTTACAATTTTGATCTAACCTAATGGATCCCAAACAGGTAGGTTTTCAGTAATTGGTCCTGCTGCTAGCTCTTGTTGCTGCTTAGTCAGATACCGTTTATGAACTGCCACTTCATAAACATAATCATTGAACCAATCATTGTTCATTACAAAAAAGCCCTGATCTCCGACTTGATCACCCCAAGAATTCTCAACTTTCCAGCGGCGAATCTTACCGTGGTCCTCATCTACCCCAACAAAAGTCATTGCATGTGAAAAGTTAGCTTCACCAGTACGTAAACGATCTGCCTTAGACATCTTTAAATCAACATCAAATAAGTCACTAAATTGATAAAGCTCTGAGTCAAGCAACCCTTCTTGGCGATGCATCTGTTGTAAAACATCATTACCAAACCAGACTGCTTCCCCATCTTTTAGCTGCTTAACCGTCGCAGAAGCCAAATATTCCATTGGCACATTCAACAACCTGATTTCTCCACCACCAGCCACATTGTTATCAGCTGGTATACCATACAATTTATTATATTCATGATTAGGCGAGTTAGTTAATACCACATAATCAGAAAAATTCACTTCTGCTAAATATTTATGAAAAAAGCTGGTAGGTGTTAGATCACGATCAAGATGGTAGCTTCCATTGTCATCACGATATTCAAAGTCAAATTTTCGTGGTGGTTCACCCACAGCCATTGCTGTCATGCGATACACTTCATTCAAGAATTGCTTTTGAGTTCGGACTAATTTCTCATCCTCACCTGCCTGCTTTAATTGCCGTAAAACTAATGCATCTTTTTTCAATTTTTTACCTAAAACAAGCTTCAAGGCATCAGTATGATTGGTATTGAAATTCTCAGGCATTACTGACGTTGGCACAACACCATACTTTTCAATTAATGAAACAGCCAATTGAAAATGACCACCATCTTGACCTGCACTAGCCAGATACTTTCTTACTTCTGGTGTTTCTAAAGACTGATCCGCAGACTCAATAATGTGATTATAAAAAATATTGGCACGTTCAATCTTATCCCAGAAAAAATTATAGGCTTGTGAAAAAGTAAAATTCTTAACATGATATTGTTTGCCAAAAATATGTCGCAATACATTCAAAGCCGCAAACTCCCAACAGCGTCCTGATTGCTGCTGAGCCGTAACATTCTGCGTTGGCAACTCTACTGAAAAAACCCGATCTAGTTCAACTTTTGCGCGATCATTATATGCAGCCGCATAAATTCCACTACGACCCGTGGCACGTGCAATTACCTGATTTTTTGGATCGCTATTAAAATCAGCTGAAAATTCTGCTATTTCTTGATTAGTTATCTCGTGTCCCATAATCCTTGTCTCCTTTTTAATATTTTTATAATTATATCATTGCCTACAAATAAGTAAAGTCAAGCTGACTCTTTAACTCATAATAAAGCTGCCAAAATAACTTAAAATTATATTTGATTTTTAATAATTATCTATATATAATGATGAGAATTCAAATATTTTTAGTTGATAGGAGTTGATGAATATGAATAAACTAAAATTGAGTCATTCACTAGTGCTTACCTTAGCAGTTATGTTATTAACTGCATGTGGTAATACTAAAAATAATAGTGACCAAGCAGTTAAAACGGCCAAAACGTTTCCTAGTGCCATGCCCAAAAAGAAAGTTCACCAAGGGGGAACTCTAAAAATTGCGGCCGAAACTGACACCCCATTTACCGGTATTTTTACTAATACGCTTTCTACTGCACAAATCGACAGAGACGTAGTTGCGTTCGGTCAAGAAGCATTATTTGCAACTGACGATAATTACCAAATTACCGATCGCGGTGCTGCTATTTTAAAAACTAATGTTAAGCAAAAAACTATAACAATTAAAGTTAAGCCAGGTATCAAGTGGTCAGATGGTAAAGAAGTTGTAGCCAAAGATGTTGAATATCCATATGAAATCATTGCTAATAAACAAACTAAAAGTCAGCGTTACACCGGAAGCATCGCCAATATTCAAGGAATTTCAGAATATCACAATGGCCAATCCCCAACCATTTCTGGAATTAAAATGCCTGATGGCCCTAATGGCAAAACCGTAGTCATTCACTTTAAGAAGATGAAGCCAGGAATGTCCCAATCAGGTAACGGTTATTTCTGGGAAAATGCCGAACCATACCATTATTTAAAGAATGTTCCATTTAATAAACTAGAATCTTGTGACCAGATTCGTAAAAAGCCATTATTCTTTGGACCATTTCAAGTTGAAAAAGTCGTCCGTGGGCAATCCATCACTTGGACTCCAAATAAATATTACTGGCGAGGAAAGCCTAAACTAGCTAAAATTGTAATTTCAACTGTTGCGCCCAATTCAGTTTCACAGGCAATTAAAAATCACAAATTTGACGTAGCAGACGTGATTAACACCCAATGGACTAATGTTAAAAATACTAAAAACGTAACTTTTGTTGCTAATTTAGCTTTACAATATCATTATTTATCTTTCAAAGTTGGTAAATGGGACAGCCACGCCAACAAAAACGTAATGAATCCTAACGCCAAGATGAATAATAAGTCTCTGCGACAGGCAATCGGTTATGCAATGAATATCGATGCCGTAAACAAACGCTATACTAATGGACTTACCTTCTACGTTCCAACCTTAGTTCTATCCCAATTCGGTGATTATTTCGATAAAAATGCCCGTAAGTATAACTACAACCTTAAAAAGGCTAACAAGCTATTAGATCAGGCTGGCTACAAAAAGAAGGGCAAATGGCGTACCCAACCCAATGGAAAGCCTTTGACAATTACTTTTGCGGCAATGAGTGGTGATACAACTCAGGAGCCTATCGTACAAAATTATTTGCAACAATGGCATAAAATTGGTCTCAATGTAAAATTACTAAATGGTCGGTTGACTGAATTTAATTCTTTTTATGATAAAGTGCAGCATGATGATCCTAAAATCGATATGTTTCTAGCTGGTTGGGCTCTATCAACCGAACCATCACCCAACGATTACTATAATGAAAAAGCGCCTTATAATTATGGCAGATTCGTAACAGCTAAAAACAATAGACTATTAGCAGAAATTGATTCTGAAAAGTCATTTGATCATAGCTATCGGGTAAAGAAGTTTCACGAATGGCAACGATATATGTTAGATCAGGCATATGTATTACCAGTTGATGACCAGTATAAAATTACTGCAGTTAACGATAAAATTAGTGGTTATTCTAAAAAACCTTCTTGGACTGGTTGGTATAATGTTGGTTTTACCAAATAAAATCTAAAGATAACTGATCTATATAATGATAATTTATCCAGAGCCAAAGTCATTAAATTGAGCCAAAAACTCTTGTTTATGCAAAATAAAAAGCCCTTGACTCTAACATCAAAGGCTTCAATAGAAACTTTACAAATTGCTCAATGCTTGTACGCAAACCTTGCTCTCATCTAATACATATTATGTCAGCTTTTTAATAAATATATAGAAAAAGACACGAGTAACATCGTGTCTTTTTCTATATATTTAGTTTTTACTTCTTAGATTCACTAATCGTTAAAATCGGCTCGCCATTTAGATAAATATGTTCTTTATCAGCAGTAAATTTAGCTTCCTTAGTATCTGGCTTTTGCATAAGTAATTTTGCAATCGGTGTTTCTAGATCTTGCTCAACTACCCGACGCAGTGGACGTGCACCAAATTCTTTATCATAGCCTTTTTTGGCTAAATATGACTTAGTTTCACGTGAAACTCCAACTTTGACATTTCTCTTAGCCAAAACAGTTTTAACGTGCTCAATATAAATATCAATAATCTTAGTCATATCTTGTTCATTAAGCGAATTAAACGGCACAATGGCATCTAATCGATTCAAAAATTCAGGTCTAAAGTAAGCCTCTAAGGCTTTAATCAGCTTGTCATGATCAACTTTGCCATCTTCGAGCAGTTTGTCAGAATATCCAGCATTCGACGTCATAATTAAAATCGTATCTGTAAAGGAGACTGTTCTGCCCTGTGCGTCAGTTAGCCGCCCATCATCCATTATCTGCAGCAAAGCATTGAAGACTTGTGGGTTAGCCTTTTCAATTTCATCAAATAAAATCAAACTATATGGATCGTGACGGACCTTTTCAGTCAGTTGGCCACCTTCACCATAGCCAACATATCCAGGAGCTGACCCGATTAACTTATTAACTGCCATTTGATCTTGGTACTCAGACATATCTAAACGGATCAAATGATTCTCACCACCAAATAATTGAATGGCTAATTGTTTAGCCAATTCGGTTTTACCAACGCCCGTTGGACCCGTTAATAAGAATGACCCAGTTGGTCGATTACTATCTTTAAAGATTTGCTTACGAGCGATCGCATCAGTAATGATATCCACGGCATTATCTTGGTCAATGACAGCCTGCTTTAATTTTTTAGCTAAATTAATATTTTGTTGACCTTCATCAGCATGCAGTTCACTCATCGGAATCTTAGTTCTAGCTTCAATCAAGGCATAGATATCTTCATCAGTAACCCGCGGTGTTACTTCATCTTCTACCTGCTTAATTTGCTCATGCAATTCGGAAATTTGTTTTTTAAGCTCGCTAGCTTTGGCATAGTCTTCTTTTTTAGCAGCTGCCGACTTTTCAGTTTCAAGGTGGTGAATTTGTTTTTGCAAACTAGCCTTGTCTTTAGGAACTGTATCTAAACCTTTCTTAGCACCCGCTTCATCCATGATGTCGATTGCTTTATCAGGTAAATAGCGCCCTTGAAGATACCGCTGTGACAATTCAACTGCTAGCCGCAAAGCACTATCATCATACTTCACATGATGAAATTCTTCATATTTAGGCTTCAAACCTTCCAAAATTTTGATTGTTACTTCGGCTGAAGGCTCTGGCACTTGCACAGCTTGAAAACGACGAGCTAACGCTGCATCATTTTCAATTCTGCGGTATTCACTAGTTGTTGTTGCACCAATTAAATTCAAGTCACCACTAGCTAAAGCCGGCTTTAAAATATTAGCTGCATCACCATTGTTATTTTCTGAATCAGTTGATCCTGCACCAACAATGTTATGCAATTCATCAATAAACAAAATAATATTAGGATCTTCTTTAGCCTGATCTATCACTTTTTTAAGCCGTTCCTCAAAGCTACCACGCAAGCTTGATCCAGCCACCATATCATTAATATTTATCGCAATAATATGCTTATTTTTCATTTTATCTGGGACATTGCCACTAGCAATCTTTTCAGCTAAACCTTCAACAATTGAAGTTTTACCAACACCAGCAGGTCCTACTAAAACTGGATTATTCTTTTTGCGTCTACTAAGGATTTCAATAGTTGCTTGAATCTGCTCATCACGACCAATCACTGGGTCATATTTATTTTTCTTTGCTTGCTCAACTAAATCAACACCAATCGGCTTCTCTGGTTGTTGACCATCAGCTTGTCCATCTTCTGAAGCATTTTGGAAGTCCGGATTCATGTTAGCGTAATGCCTAGGAGCCGAATTATTGCTCTGCCCAGAATTACTGTTAAAGAAAGAATTGTTTAATTCGTTAAATAAATTGTCAAAGTCGCTGTCAAAATATGCCATCTAAAAACACCCCTTATTTATAGTTGTTAAATATCATAACGTATAGCTTTCTTAGTGATTGCTATACCTCTATTTCTCAGTATAATAGGTTGCTTAATGAGAACAAACTATTTTGCTCAATGCAATACAGCTATTTGATTTTAGTATTATTTAAGTTATCAGCATATAATTTAAAGTGCTTATTTAAATATTTAGCAGTCAAACTTTCCTGACCCTCAGCAACTGCTCGTGGCATCCCACTGGCAACAATTTTACCGCCATTAGTACCACCACGCGGTCCCAAGTCAATCATATAATCACTATTAGCAATCATATCCAAGTCATGAGTAATTGTAATAATGGTAGCATGCTGATCTAGCAACTTTTGAAAGACTGCTAACAATACTCGGACATCGCTAGGATGTAAGCCAACAGTTGGTTCATCAAAGATGAATAGACAGTTCTTTTGCTCATGATGTAAATGGCTAGTTAGCTTTAATCTTTGTGCTTCTCCGCCCGATAGTGCTGGTGTAGCTTCACCCAAGTGCAGATACCCTAATCCCATATCATGCAGCGTAATAATTGTTTTTTGAATTGCTGGTTCATCCTTAAATAAGCCTAACTGCAGTAGCTCATCAACTGAATAAGCTAAAACATCTGCAATACTCAAGTTATGCCACTTCACTTGCAAAACGGCTTGATTATAACGTCGTCCGCCACAAGCAGAACAGGTTTCAACCATATCAGGCAAATATTGAATATCCAGCGTTGTCTCACCTGTACCCCCGCAAACCGGACAAGCACCTGCCTTATTATTATAAGAAAAATTGGTTGAACTATATCCCAATTTACGTGCCAACGGCTGTTTAGCAAATAACTTTCGCAAATTAGTCATAATATCCGTATAAGTTGCCACAGTTGAGCGTTGATTTTTGCCAACCGGACTAGAGTCAACGCTAATTACCTTTTTAATTCCACCAGAATTCAAATCAGTTACCCACTCAGGGCCATTCTGACGCTGTTCTTGGGCTTTTAATGCTGGTAACAAAGAATCAAGTATCAGCGTAGTTTTACCTGCACCAGAAAAACCACTGACGGCTGTCAGCCGACCTATGGGAATTTGAACATGAACATGGTCCAAATTAAAGTGGTTAGCAACTGTCAATGTCATTTGTCCCGCATTAAACAACTCTTCTGGCTCACTTTGCGGTCTCACCATTAACGGAGCGGAACCAGTTAAATATGGTCCAATTAGCGACTTACTATTCTGACGCAATTGCTTAGGTGCCCCTTGGCTAACTACTTGCCCACCATTTGCACCAGATCCCGGTCCAATTTCAATTACCCAATCTGCGGCATCAATAATTGCAGTTTCATGATCGACAACCACCAAAGAATTACCTTGATCAACCAGCTGATGAAAAACGTCAATCAAGCCAGCTACATTATCTGGATGCAGACCAACTGATGGCTCATCCAAAACGTAAAGTACACCAGTTGTCTGCGTTCGCAGAGTTCGTCCTAACTGGATCCGCTGTAACTCACCAGTTGATAAACTACTGGCTTTACGGGCAATCTCCAAATAATCCAATCCGAGTTTAATTAGCGGCTTAACCAAGTGCAGCAATTCTTTCGTCAAATTTTGGGCTAACTGCTGCATATCTGCTGGAAGCCAGTCCAAAATGGCTGCCACGTAATCTGGCAATTCTCCTAACGTTAATTGCTCTGCTTCAACGATATTTTTGCCTGCAACTAGCTGCTGCCAACGACTTGGATCGATTCGTTTACCCTGACAACGCGGGCAGGTACTAAAATGATAAAAATTATTAATTCGAGCCAAACCGCGCTCTGTCTTAGTAGTTTTACGGGAATTAATCACCGCATTATAGGCATTCTCATACAGGGCATCTAAGTGATAAACTCGGCCCGTCTTAGTTGGTATATCTACCGGCACCTTACGTTCATCACCATGCAAAACCAATTCTTTTTCTTGATCACTTAATTCACGATATGGAATATCAGTCCGCACGCCTAATTCACGCGCAATCCGCCACATCCAATTTCGTCCAGGAATTTGCCAAGTTGCAACCGCCCCGTTTTCTAATGACAAATTTTCATCCGCAATAATTTTGCGGTCATCAATTTGCTCAACAGTACCTAGTCCCTGACATTTTTGACAAGCACCTGTCGAATTAAAGGCAAAGTCTTCTGCGCTAAAAGCCATAAATTCAACTCCGCAAGTTGGGCAAGTAATTTTCCCCATTGCTTCGCCACTTAAGTCCATCGCTTGTGCAATTTTAATTGTCGGCGGTATTCGGTGCCCATTAGGACAAACTGGTGAACCAAGTCTAGAAAAAATCAACCGCAAAACATTAAAAATTTCAGTTACTGTTCCAACAGTTGAACGCACCCCAGGAACAGTTGGTCGCTGTTTCAATGCCAAAGCCGAGGGAATATGGCGCACCTCATCAACCTGCGCCCGTCCTGCCTGACCAATTCGCCTCCTAGTGTAGGTTGCCAGTGAATCAAGATAACGCCTTGAGCCTTCTGCATATAAAATTCCTAACGCTAAACTCGATTTTCCCGAACCACTAGGTCCCGAAATTGCAACGAATCTATGTAACGGAATATTAACTTTGATATTTTTCAGATTATTAACCCGACCGCCAATTACTTCAATCTCGGTGGGTTGCTCGGCATAGTTCATCATTAATCATCCTTTTCCTTGTTATCTTTAGGCGGCTTATCATTTTCTAAAAGATATTGCTGAATTACTTGAATTATTTGTTTATTTTGCGGTAGTTCTGAGTGATCAGCTTTTTCACCAGTAACCATTACTGCAGTATAGGCTTTAACTTGATTTTGAAAAATAAACTTACCAGCAGCCACACTAGTCTCTGGAACAATCCCATCTGATTCATAATTTTTACCACCATAAAGTGAATAAACTTTTAGATTATGTGGTAACTTATTCCGCTTTTTAATAAAATCAGCCAACATCTGCGTATGATTATTAGGGTTATTTTCAGTAAAATTATATGGCGTACCTAAAGTCATCAAGCACTTCATCTTAGTTTCACTGGCATATTGCTGATAATAGTGTTCCAACCAATATGTCCAAATTAACCCACCATTTGAATGACCAAATACCTTAAAATTATTAAATTTATAATTTTCCATTAGCGACTTAAAAGCAACATCTAGCCATTGCGATTGCTTTTTAATATTGGCATAGCCATCTTTATTATTATCAAAACCAATAATGATGAATGGTTCCTGATCGTTTTTATTAATTGAGCCGCGATAAGTTAATTTTGCTTCACGTGAAACAGTAATTTTTAAGACGCTATGCTTTTTGGCGGTCGTCTGATTAAGTTGGTCAATTAACTCGTTAAAGCGTTCCGTTGTAGCACTTGACCCAGGTACCATGATTACTGGTGATAATAGCGATTTGCTCCGCTGAGCCCTCGTATTATTGGCTTGTTTCATCCAGGCATAGCCAGGTATTTCTAACAAAATCAGAATGGTCAACAATAATAAAAGCCACTTTAAATTTTTATTTTTGAACATCAATCGTTGCCTCCCGGCGTAGTTTGGCTTGCTGATCAATCCGTTCACTGACTTTAATTAGGGGCCACAATAACAGCAAATCAAGTAAAAATAGCATAAGTGCAAAAACTAGTGCTGACCAATTGCCGTTAGTTCCAAAAAACGGAATCAAAATTCCAGGTGTTCCAGTTAAAATAGGATATACACTGGCTGGTATCAAGTTCAAACTAATTGCGCTAGCTGCCAAAACCATATTAATTAGAGGTAAAGTAACCATTGGCAACAAAAATAATGGATTTAAAATGATTGGCAACCCTAATGTAAACCCCACAGTTGAGCCAAACGCTGCCGGCAATAAATTAACTAGCGCCAACGCTTCGATATTTGAATTTCTATGACGTAATAATATCAAGACAATCACAGCTAAGACCACACTTGCACCTCCCATAATGCCATAGCTATTAATCAAAGAACTTCCCAAAAACTTGTAAGGAACTTGCCATGAATTACCGTGTTGCAATGCATACGTCAAATTTGCCGTAGTATAATTATTGCTGATTGCACCCGAAAGAGATTCTAACGGATAACCAATTCCTAACCAAGCTAAAGCTGTAACTAAAATTGACAACAGTAATACATCTCCTAAATTATCAGTTGTCTGTAGCCGCAACACTATTCCGCGAAAACTACCCGAATTTGAAACCTTTAATTGTAATTCGTAAATGATAATTCCAAGCATAATTCCAAAAATTAACGAGACTAGCAATGGTAGGGCACTATTTTCAGCACGTCGCCGAATCCAACCAGCTGTTTCATTTGCAACTAACTGATACCGTGCCCCTAGCCAATGAAAGATTTGCCCCACTCCATAACCAACCATCAATGCTATAAAAATGCCATTTACTTGCAAAAGGTTAGTTGTACCAAGCCGCTGGTTGACACTGCTTGATGCATACGAACAAAATAGTAAGACTAAAACAGCTGATAGGCCAGCCATCGTTGAATCTTTGTGATAAATCCTGGCAGTATAGCGTGCCATAAAAAAAGCTGCATAAGCACCAAATGCACCAAAGGTTATACTTACCATCCCGCGACATACAAACGAACCACCATACCAAATATGATCTGACATAATTTTATCTAAATTGAAAATATTATAGATTAAGCCATTAGGTGAAAAAACCAATTTATTCATTAAGTCAAAGTATGAGCCAATTACAGTAATTGGCATTAGCATCACTAACGTTGCTTGTACACTGCGAAAAAACGAGCGTTCCTTAGTCCAAAGTATTAATTTAGTTACAAAATTTATCATTATCAAAATCCTATTTTATACTATATTTTAGTAGCATCTTACTACTATTGTTTACTACAGGTCAATCTAGCGAATTGCTCTACATATGCTTCAAGTGGGATAATATAATTAGTTACATTTTAGACGTTAAGTATTTAATTTAGAGGTTATTATTTTGAAAAAATTTACTGAGCAATTGCACCAAGCTGCTAGCAATCTTTGGCAACAAAGCATGCACCACCCTTTTATTAAACAACTAGAAGATGGTACATTGCCACTTAAAAAGTTTCGTTTTTATCTATTACAAGATCGCTATTATCTAGAGGAGTTCAGTAAGTTTCATGAATTAGTCGCGCAACAAGCAGACACTGTGCAAACGCAAAAATTTTTGCTTGATGGAGCCCAAAGTTTGCGAGATAGTGAAATAAGTATCCGCGAGCAGTTTTTCCAGCAATTAAAAATCACTTCTGCAGAAATTGCACAAACAGAGATTGCTCCGACTGCTTATAATTATGTAAACCACTTGCAGACAACCCTGCAGCGCGACGGCGTTAATTCAGCAGTAGCTGCGATTGTTCCTTGTTACTGGCTTTACCAAGAACTAGGTCAAGCTATGGCAAATTCTGGTTCACCGGTATCATACTACCAAGCTTGGATTGACACTTATGATAGTGATTGGTATGCCGTAAATGTTAAGCAAATTCTAACATTAACTGAGCAATTAGCCACTAATGCTACACTATCAGAACAACAAAAAATGCAACGGGCCTTTCTACGCAGCAGTTACTACGAATTACAATTCTGGCAAATGGCTTTGGATAAGGAAAAGTGGCAATAAATAAAATTAAGCGCTTATTTTATTGCAAAAATGCTATAATAAAACTGTTTGTAGAGAGGAATTAATGATGAGTAAGAAAAAAATCACCTTAAACGAAAAAGTTGAAAAACTAACCCAAAAATATCTGCAAGTTTCCGGTCTTGATCTAGACAAAGTAACCAATCAAGCTCTTGAAGCTTTCCTCGTTGAGCATTTAAATTCAAGTCAGATTAAAGAGGCACTCCAAGATACTGACAGTGGAGATTCTAAGTATACTGAGCAACTATTCCAGAGTACTCTTGATCATTTGAATCGATTTTGAGTTAGATTAATTAAACTAAAAAAGAGCAGGTTCTTCTGCTCTTTTTTTATTTATAATTGATTCTTATTGGATTGTTCTAAACTTATCCCCTGCTATATTGCGATAGAAGTTTGCCTTAGTGGTTTGCTCATAAGGTATCAACCAAATAAAGCCTATTCCTAGCGTTAAGACCGCTAAAATGTCCCAACCAATGAAACTGAGATCTAACACAAACAACTCCCATTTATGGCCGTCCATTAGTTCACGGCTGGCGCTAATCCCCGTAGTTGGCCCAACTTCTTGTCCACTAGCAACCAGATCATTAACAATATAAGGTGTCATAGCATAAGAATAAGATTTAACTAGACCAGGAATAACTAACAACAACGTCCATAACCACTGGAAGATATAGCTGAGCAAGTAATTTAAGAATTCAGGAACAAATCGCCCATCTGTGAAAACGGAAAACGCGCCACCAATTGCATGATCTTTGCGTCCTTCTAAAAAGTGCAAAAAGACAATTGCAGCACTTAACATTAAAAATCCTATGATAAAATTACTACCAAAATTATTGGCTCGCCCAGCCCAAAAATTCGATGAAGAAAAGTTACCTGCTAATTGTTTATTATAGCTAGCTAAATCGAAACTATCGCTGGTAGTCGAAAAGGTGATTAATCCAAAAATAATATAAATAATTATCATGATTAAACCAATCGTTGCAGCCCAACCCCAATTACCATGAAGCTTGGCCTTAGCATTCTCTTTTAATTCTGCTCTAGTCATTACTATTCCTCCCTGCTACTTAATTAACCACATTATACTCTTACTGTGCAATAAAAAGACACTAAAAAAGCCTAGTTCCACCAACATCGGAACTAAGCTCACACAGTGTAAAACCGCCACTACTGACCACATATAGAAGTTAGCATTTTCGCTACCGGAGAAAATGAATACTTTCTCGTGGCGGCACAACAAAATTTTAGCATGCTATAGCATAAAAGACAAGTCTAACCTGTTATATTTTCATTACTGGGCTTTACATCAAGCAGCTGCCACATTAAAGCATCAATTTCAGGTTTTAATCGATCAAATTGACCGTGACGCGTGCGATTTGATTGAATAATAATCATCGTCTTAGCATCATTTGTACTACGCATAAAAGTATAATATCCAGCACCAGCTCCATTAGCCGTCTTTAATTTTAACTGATCATCGTTATAAAACCCTCCACCATAATAATACGGCGGTTGAGAGTGGTATAGCTGCTTGCGACTTTTGGCTGACAGTAATTTACCTGCTAAGATATAGTGCAATGTTTTAACTATATCATGATTGGACATGACAATTGACCCGGCACCAAGCTCATTATGGGCATCACGCAAAGCCTGCTTACGTCTAATTGGAACATATTGACCACGATGATATTGCATTCCCATTGCCAAGCCACTTGCTTGCAATTGCTCAGGATTAGCCCACAAAAACGCGGTCTGTTTTAATCTTAGTGGTTTAATATAAAGCTGGTTAAATAATTGTTCATAGCTCTTGTGCGTGACTTTACTCATAACCGCACATAAATACACATAATTTAGCGAACTATAATACCATTGGCCTAACATTTGGGGCTTAAAAATAGTTTTGGCAATATCACGTTGCAAATTATCTTCATCAGAAATAAAGTACTCAGAGCCAAGTTTCGCTCCTGGTTCGAGTTCAAGGCCTGCTGTCATCGTCAATAGATGTTTAATTGTTACCTTTTTAGCACCCGGAACATCCGGCAAAAACTTATCTAGTCGATCATGCAAGCTTAATTTGCCCGCTTGTACTTCGTGCATTACCATTGCTGCAGTCATCGACTTTTGAACTGAATTAATTAAATAACTAGTGTCAGTGGTATTTTCTGTAGCATAATTGAGCAAAGTCTTACCGTTCCTAAGAACTAAAACTGAACCCTTAATCCCCAGAACTGCAATTTGCTGGCGCACTAATTCTCTTTTAAATTTTCTTTTTGACTTTCCGTCTGTGGACTGGAATTGTTCAAACTAACAACAGAAGGCTTTTTTTGCCATTTTTTGGAATAAAAATAATTGTGCAGATTGTAGTTATAACGGATATTATCCTTCGCCATAAATGGCTTAACCGCCTCATCAACAGCTACCCAGCCACGCCAACCAAGATGAATCGTATCTTCCATAAAATACTTTTCACCACCACGATTGGACAAATCTGCAATATTTTCAAAGCCTTGACTCTCAAGTTGATACTTAATTTTAGAGACCGACTTTTGATACATAGTCTGAGATAGCCCAGTATAGCTAGCCCACTTTTGATTGATCGGTGGGATAACAAATAAAACATTGGTATGCTGTTTGGCAAATTGATGCAACATCAGCTCAAAGTCACTATACTCAACCGATTTAGTATAGTTAAAGTGCTGTTGACTACCCTTTAACTTACGCAAATTACGCTTATTTAACCGTAATTTGTAAAAGCTATTATTTATACCAAATGAATTTGAGTTAGTATGACTAGCAGCTTGCTCGTCTGCAACTTCATCAAGTTTTGCTAGGGAATATTTCCCGGGTAATAACTTTGCCTGCTTTTCAATTTTAGGCTTACGATCACGCAATTGAAATGAACTAAAGAACTTATCTTCATTATCCAGCATCCGTCGTTGTCCCTCTAAAGCAAAACGCTGTGTTGCAGAAATTTGCTGACCGTGAGCAATTCGTTTCATTGCTGCCTTAACTTCACCTTTAATTTCCGGCATTTGTAAAAATCGCTTGGCTGCGTATTGATTAGCCTTATTAAGACTTTTAATGCCTAACAAGAAGTTGCAAGCCTGCAACGGCGAATAATACAACGTAAATGCGTTAGGATCTTGACCCTTTTTAGTGAACCATTGTGGAGAGATAATCACAACCGCCTTTTTGTTGCGCATTTGCTTAGTCGTACCTTGCATCCCCAAAAATTGTGCTAAAGATTGACTACCTGGTCCACCCAATAAAAATGGCTGATAATCGCGATGGTACTTTTCTGCTAAAACACTTGGATGTAGCGGATCCATCCGCGATAATTCACTAGAGCCATAAAACGGAACATACCCATCATCATAAGCATTTTGCTTCATTCGTGAGCCCTTGAAAACCGTTGTAGTTTGTGAATTAGCGGCTTGATAGATTGACTCTTTGGAAAAAGTTCGCTCCCAAGGCAACAAAAAAATTACCAACAACAAAATAACAGCGCAAATAACTGGGCCAAAAATCTGCCACAGTCGGCGTTTGTTACTCATTTGCTAATTCTTCCACCTTTGCCACGATCTTATTCGGAGTATCCCATTCACTGCGATCAAACTCGGAAACTGGTACATCAATTGCAAACTTTTCCTGCAAGTTAAGCAGCATTTGCACGCTAGCCATTGAATCCATTAAGCCATCATCAAAAATATTCTCATCCATTTTATCTGACAAATCTTCACCAGTTAAATCTTGTAAAATCGCTAAAACTTCTTTTTTAATATCCATAATAAAAAACCTCTTAAATATAACTTTCTTTACATCCAGCCGAACCATAGTTGACTAAGAAACCCAGAAAAAATCAAAAAACTAAAACAAACTACGTTAAATGTTGTAAATATCGCTAAACCATGCGTAAACTTATTCGATGGCAGTAAGCCCTTGTGCCGCTTTTTAAAACGGAGCCAAGCATCATTAATAATAATTGCAGTTGCATGAAAAATCCCATAAACAATGTAGTACCAAGTCAAGCCATGCCAAAATCCCATAACTAGAAAGAGTAACAGATACGCAACCTGTGATAACCTAACAGGATTCTTGAACAACTTTTTCTTCATCGCAAAGAATGTAAACCGCATATAAATGTAGTCCCGAAACCAAAACGATAAAGTCATATGCCAGCGATTCCAGAACTCTTTAATATTGGGAGCACTAAATGGTTTATTAAAGTTCATTGGCGTGTGAATTCCCATGAAATATGAGATCGCCACTGCAAACAATGAATAACCAGCAAAGTCAAAAAACAAGTACATACTGTAACAATACATGTAGGCTACAAGCGACCATGATAATTTTAATCCACCATGCGCTGTTCCAGCAATCAAAGCCGCCTTACTTAATCTTGGCAGCCAATAAGTCCCAAAGAACCAACCCAAAACGAACTTATACAAAAAGCCTTGAAATAAATAGCGCACCGCATGACTTAAATCATCGAGATACTGCGACCTCTGGGGAGCCGAATTAGCGTCCTTAGCAAACCTACGATAACGATCAATTGGTCCCGATGAAAAAGTCGGGAAAAATAGTAGAAATCTTAGATAAGTACTGAAACTTACTTCTTTGATTGCCCCATCGCGAATCTCCATAATCACTTGCACTGTCTTAAAGGTAATATAGGAAATACCCAAAAAAGCAAGTACACCTGGGATTTTAGCTTTGGGGAAAGCTGTTTGTACTTTTACTAAAATGAGCGGTATAATCGCCGCAATCACTGCTAGATAAAAGATCCAGGTTTTATTTTTACCCACCTTACGATAGTATAAATAAGCATAGGTTAAAAGTAATTCCAATACCAAATAAACGATCAGGCTAACACCTTGTTGCCATTTATCAGCATCAAAAATCAGAAATAAGAAGACTAATGAAAAAACAGCTTCATAAGTTTTAAATCTGTGTCCGTGATATAGACCAACAATCATTGGAATTAACCCAATGATCAAATACAAAAAATACTGCGGATTGGCGTAAGGCTGTAAGTTAATGAAGTTAAGATGCACTACTCATTAACCTCCTTTATAACCGTTTTGATATCAACCTTACCATTCTGTGAAATCGGTAATTGTTCACGGTAAAGACAACGCTGCGGAATCATGTACGGCATAATATCTTTGGTTAAACTAGCCCTAATCTGTTTAGTAATTTCAGCTTCCGTAAACTTTTTTTTGGCCGATGCCTTTAACTTAATTACAGCAACAATTTGCTTAACGGTATGATCTTGATTATAAATGGGAGCAGCCACCCCCACATCAACTAATTTATTTTTATTTAAATAATGATTAATCTCTTCTAGTTCAATCCGATAACCATTAAATTTAATCTGAAAATCAATTCGTCCACGATAAAAGAGTAAGCCATTTTCAAAAAATCCTTCATCACCTGACCGATGACTAGGATATTGACTATCTGATGCTTTAAAGAAGGCAGCAGACGTTTTAGCGGGATTATTTAAATATCCTTTAGAAACACTGGGACCGGCAATGACAATCTCACCTTCATTTGGCTCATCACCTTTGGATTGATCAATTGTAATCGTCGTATCAGCCTTAACGCGTCCAATTGGCAAACGATCATACTGCACTAAAATATCATCAGTGATCTCAACCTCAGTCACTGCAACTGTTGTTTCAGTTGGTCCATAGGTATTAAAAATCTTACTTTGTGGAAACTTCTGCTTAAGCTGCGTTACTTCATTGTGGGGCAGTTCTTCACCGCAAAACATAAAATGTGACAAATTAGGATGATACTCTGCCGTAAAAGTTTTATCCAAAAAACACATTTGTGCAAATGATGGAGTAGAAACCCAAACATTAAATTGTAATTTAGGTAAAGTCGCAAACAACTGCGCAAAGTTTTCTGTTACCTCATGAGGCAGTGCAACTAGTTTACCCGCAGTTACCAATGCAGGATAAAGACTCATTACCGAAAGATCAAACGAGTATGGCGCCTGCGCCAAAAAACTTGGATTTTTGGGCAATGCAAAATCAGTTATTATCCAATTAACAAAGCTAAGTAAATTATTATGACTAATTTGCACGCCTTTAGGTTTGCCACTAGTTCCTGAAGTAAAAATGATATAAAAGTTATCATCACCATGAACAAAATTTGCTGAATCTAATTCAACATCAGTATTTTCAACTTGATTCGGTTTAACTACTTGAACTTTAGGCATAGCAATTTTAGGTAATTGATCAATTGCTAAAACAGCTTCGCTTTGCGCAATCTCCTGAATCATTACTAATCGCTCAGCATTCGAATAACTAGCAATTGGAATATAGGCATGTCCAGCCTTGACACATCCCAAAAAACTAGCCACCATTTCAAAAGTTTGACCACCCCAAATCATTACAGGACTAGCTGGTGAAAGATTTAGCTGATTGATTTTATTTGCCCAAGCATCTGAACGTTGTTTCAAATCGCCATAAGTATTGGTTTGACCAAGATAATCATAAGCAATACGATCTGGATTAGCTAAAGCAATTTCATCAATTTTTTTAATTATATCTTTGATCATTTAATTAGCACCACCTTAAAATTCATTGTATATAAAATGAACTGAATTAAGACCGCTATATTGATATAAATAGATTAATGCCATTAAAATAAGGCAGTAGATAATTGTTGTTAAAACAAACTTCCCTAAGCGTTTGCTTTTTGAATCAACCTGCTCTTTTTTACTCATATTTCTTCCTCAACAAACAAATATACTTAACTGTTATAGTACTACATATTGTTATGAGACATAGAATTATGCCTAGTCCTTTACTAAATTTAAATATTTTATCGGCATCAGTTTCATCTATTCAGTTTCTTACAGTTGCTATAAGCTAAGTAAATTGGAATGAATACAATAAACGAAACACATAAAAGTGAAAAAATCATTAATATTTGTAAATTTTTCGGCTTAGTCCAACGCTGATTATTAGCAGTTACCAACAAATAAATTGCAAACACTACAATTACTAACAATTGCAGCAAAAATAAATATGAATTATTACCAAAACTTGATTGACTAGCAATCTTGTAAAAATAGAGCCAGCCTGAAGCAGGCAGTAAGCACAGCCAGCCTGAAAATCTTAGCCAAAAAACGGTTTTTTGCTGATACTTTTGAGATTCCATATTTCTCCTCTGTGTCAAATAATGACAATAATCTGATTTGCTAAAACACTATTAATTATAACAAGTGATGCTAAAGCAAACAATTTTGGGATTATGAACAAAATAATTATTTTTAATTTCGTCATACTTTTTTCACATTTATCGATTATACTAAAAGTGTAATGTAGCAAAACAAAAAAGTTTGCTATATTACAATCAACTTTTTTGTTTTTCATTCATACTCCTCCAAGTATAAATAATGAAACAAATTAAATGACTTTATAAGTCAATTTTATATCTATCCCTTTCGACTCACGTGTGTTGCGTGGGTTTTTCTTTCTCCTTTAACAGTTCTAAAGAAATTCTTTACCATTTCGTAAGACTTTTTCCATGCTTAATTCATAATTTCAAGCTATTATATAAACTGTAGCAAGGAAGTAAAAACCTTGCTACATACTCCCACTTTTTTATTTCATTCATTCTTACTCCTTCAAAGTAGATGAAACTAACAGGCTCGCAAAATTTGCGGGCCTTTTCCCTTTTTATGGGACTTTTTAAATATTCGAAAGGACTTCCGATGTTCTCCCCAGCAATTAAACAACTAATTCAAGAAAAATCTGGTTCATTTTTAATTCCAGCTTCTCGTATTGCTATTGTAGAGGATGAAAATCCGCTCTACCATGCATTCTTGATTTTGACCCGTGTCAAATATTCTAAAGTTCCAGTACTTGATCGAGAAAATCACGTGGTTGGTTTACTTAGTTTAGCAATGATTACAGATAAAATGATGGCTACTGACGAAATTACGCTTGAACCATTGAATCAATTAAAAGTACGAGATGTTATGCAAACTGAATTTGATAAAATCAATTTTGTCCAAACTACCTTAGAGGCACAACTTCATCTCTTAGTTGATAATGCATTTTTACCTGTTGTTGATGACTATGGCGTCTTTCAAGGGCTGCTAACTAGACGCGAATGGATTAAAGCATTTAATTACGTCGTTCACAATTTTGAGCAAAAATATAAAGTAACACTAGCTACAAAAAAAGATTTCTAACTACAACTTTTTGGTCTTTTTACTGTTTTTTTAAACTTACTATGTACTTTTATTTTTTATGTACTATAATAAATAAAAAGACATGAAAACGTTGTTAATTGTTATTCTATATGGGTTTTACTTGAGTATACTATTCAATTAAAATTTAACTTATTGTAAAGCTGAAGTTATATAACACATGTAATTTAAAAAATAACACAGGTTATTTTTTATTATGAAATATTGTACGATAATAGAATAACAATTAGCAAAAATCTTCAGGTAAGGAGAGTCTAAAATGATAAAAAAGACCAATATCAATACCTTATTTTTGATAATCGAAGATATTATCAAAAACAGCTCCTATTCCCGTAGTGAGGAATTATCACCAACCGAAAAGAACAAAATAATCGAGCAATTGCAACGCTTAGTAACAGATTCAGAACAATCCGACAAAATTAAACCGATTTCTGCTGCTTTTGATCAAGAAAAAATTGCTAAACAGTTTAAAGCAAATAGCATTAGCATTTCATTAATTTTTGAAATGCTTGAACATGAAGTAGTTTCAGCCAGCCGACTGCACAATATGCTACTAGAATTAGCTCATGAAGAACACTTTTCTATGGCTGGAATTCATAAGATTAACCACTACTTTACCGATAAACATGATCACGGCGATAATGATAATTTCATTACAATGTCCTCTTCGGATATCATTGATTCAATTAGTCGTGCAAAAAATGCGCAGCTTAATTCTGACGAGCTGCATAATTATCAGACCGACTCGGTAAGACCTAATATTAACCAGACAGATAAAGTTATTAAACTAAGCAATTATCGCAACAAGGAAGACTAAAAAATTTAGTCTTTTTTTATTATCCCAGTTTGATTCAGTCCAATTTAGACTTATTCTAATTAAAATTGCTAAATCCATGTTAAACTTAAGGTAATTATTGTTATTTTAATTATTTTGGAGGTTTAACAAACAATGAATTTAAAACGACAATGGAAATTCATTCTGGTCTTAGTAGTCGGCGTAATTGGACTAATCTGCCAGTTTGGTTTCCAAGCTAAAAGCCTATTTCAAATTGGAAATTTACAATTCCCAATTCAAACTATTCTAATTGATATTATCGGTATTATGATGTCAATTTCATTATTACTTGAAATCGTGACGGATTTCAAAAGTGGGCGCTATGGCGTAGACATTTTAGCAGTTATCGCTGTAGTCTCAACTATTTTAATTGGCGATCAGTGGGCAGAATGGATGATTCTAGTCATGATGACTGGTGGTCAAACTCTTGAAGATTATGCCACTGGGCAAGCCGATCGTGAATTAAGATCGCTACTTGACAATTCACCAAGTATTGCCAATAAAATAGTTAACGACAATCTGGTATCGGTTGATGTTGAACAATTAAAGTTAAATGACCGTGTGTTAATTAAACCAGGCGAACAAGTACCGGTAGATGGCAAAATTGTTAAAGGAACATCTAGTTTTGATGAATCTTCTTTAACTGGAGAATCTGTGCCGGTTAACAAAAAACCAGGTGACGATTTAATGTCCGGTTCCATTAACGGTAACGTTGCAGTCGAGATGACCGTCACTAAAAAAGCCAGTGAGTCTGAATATCAAACAATCGTTGCTTTAGTTAAATCTTCTCAGGCTAAACCTGCTAAATTTGTACAGATGGCTGATCGTTACGCTGTTCCTTTTACAGTAATTTCATTAGCAATCGGAATTGCCGCTTGGATTCACTCTGGCAATCCTGTGAACTTCGCCGAAGTAATGGTTGTTGCTTCTCCTTGTCCATTACTAATTGCCGCTCCAGTTGCCTTAGTATCAGGAATGAGTTCCATGTCCAAGCACCATATTATTGTCAAGTCTGGTCCAACAATTGAAAAGTTAGCTAACGCCCAAACTTTTGCATTTGATAAAACTGGAACTTTAACAGAAAATCATTTAGTTGTCGATCAAATTGTCGCAATTGAACAGGCAGGTTACGACAAAAATACTTTGCAAAGTTACGCAGCTAGTGTTGAACAGCAATCCAATCACATTATCGCTAATTCTTTAGTCGACGTTACACCTAAACAAATGCTTAAACCTGCAACTGATATTAAAGAAGCAACTGGAGCCGGAGTCAGTGGCATGGTTGAAAACAAATTAATCAAGGTTGGCAAGCTTAGCTATATAGATCCTGAACAAAAAATTACTGGTGTTAACGCAACCGCAGTCTATATTTCAATTGCTGGCAAGTACGCCGGTTATATTACCTTCACAGACGAGCTGCGTCCTGAAAGTAAAACTACTATTGCCCGTCTTAAGCGCCAAGGTGGTCGTCATATTATGATGCTGACTGGCGATCACAAAAATGTCGCTGATCAAATTGGACAAGCTGTTGGTGTAGATGATATCCGATCTGAATTATTACCTGAACAAAAAATTCAAGCAATTAAAGATGTTCCAACCGAAAATCGTCCAGTAGTGATGACTGGTGATGGCGTCAATGACGCTCCAAGCTTGACCGCTGCAGATGTTGGTATCGCTATGGGTGCCAAGGGTGCTTCAGCTGCCAGCGAAAGTGCTGATGCAGTAATCATGGTTAATGATTTGTCCAAGGTGAACGACGCTGTAGCAATTTCTAAACACACAATGAAAGTCGCTAATGTTGATGTCTTGACCGCAATCACAATCGTTATCATCATTGAATTAATTGCTTTTACCGGCGTAATTCCCGCGTTTTTTGGTGCCATTTTACAAGAAGTAGTTGATATGATTTCCATTAGCTTAGCTTTACTGGCCAAAACTACCCCCAAAAATCCTGAGCAAACAGGTCTAGTAAGCAAGTGATAAAATTATTGGATAACTGTTTAAAGAAGCAATAAAGTACAATATAATCTCAAATACAAAAAGCCTTTGGCTTAAAGCTGCATGCAGACTTTATCCAAAGACTTTTTATTTTATTTAGGAGCTTTAATGGACTTAGGATCAATTCCTAGAGCCTTAGCCATCTTCTTGTTAACTACTAATTTTAGATTAGCCGGCTTTTGCACTGGCATATTTTGTGGTTTAGCCTTACCTGACAAAATTTTAGCTGCCATTTTTCCAGTTTGTACACCGAGAGCTTCAAAATCAATTCCAATTGAAGCAAGACCGCCAACTTTAACCTGATCAACTGAACCAGCAACTAATGGTACCTTCTTTTCCTTAACGATTTTTCCGACAAGCGAAGCGGCAGAATCAAAAGTATTATCTGTCGGTAAGAAAATACCTTGAACTTTGCCGGCTAAAGTCTCTGTTGCCTGTTGCACATCATTAGTTGTATTGGCAGTCTTGATCACAACTTTAACCCCAGCCTTCTTCAATTCTTTAATTGCCAAATCAGCTTGTACTTTTGAATTTGTTTCTCCCGCATTATACATGATGCCAATCGTTTTAGCTTTAGGCACAATTGACAATAATAACTTAATTTGCTTATCAACTGAGGCCATGTCCGTCGTACCTGTAACATTTCTACCAGGTTTGGCATAAGAGTCGACCAATTTTGCAGCTTTTAAATCAGTAACCGAAGTCACAGCAATTGGAATATCTTGGGTAGCATTAGCTAAACTTTGTGCTGCTGGAGTAGCAATACCTAAGAGCAAATCTGGCTTTTCATGAACTAGCTTATCACTCATACTCTTCAAATTATCTTGACTATTTTGGGCATTTTGATAATCAATTTTAAGGTTCTTACCTTCAACATACCCCTCCTCCTTAAGGCCTTTCTTAAATCCCTTATATGACTTATCAAGCGATGGATGTTGTACCACCTGCAAGACGCCCACATGTTTAACTTCGGCTTTTTTATCAGACTTATTGCTACAACCGCCCAGTAATAAAAGTCCGGCTAAGCTAAGACCCATTAACATTTTCTTAATTTTCATTATTGTTCCTCCATAAAAATTAGTAACAAAAAAATACCCACTTATTCCTAAGCAGGTATCACAAAATTATTTTAAAAAATTAATCGCTGCAACTAGCCACTTAAGAATTATGTGACTAACCGCAAACAAATAGCTCTAGCCATCATAGATAAATTCAAACTTATTTTCGTCTGAACCCATCTAGATGACTCCAAACGCTATCTATAATAGCTATAATAAGTATTCAATTGTAACTGATGGCATTTATTGATAATCATAATCATTACCTCCGATACTTGATAAAAAGATTATAGAATGTTTAAAAAATAAAGTCAATAAAATTTTATTTTAATTCGAAAATCAAACTCAAAGCTAGATTAGATAATGTAAATTCTAAGATATCGTAAAAAGTTTCAAACAGACAGATCGGATTGCAAATTATCAGATATTAACTTAAAATTATAACCAAACAAATATTTTTAGTGGTTGGGTTCTTATTTACACAGTAAAAACTTTCAAGATTTGCTTCTTTGGGTCAGGAGGCAGCTTGAAAGTTTTTTTATTTACCCCATGAAAGGAAAACAATGTATTTTTTAGGAGAATTAATTTTAATTTTAACTAGTTCAGTACTCTTAGGACAAATATTTACGCGACTTAACCTCCCTGCTGTCATTGGACAATTAATCGCAGGTATTTTATTAGGACCAGCTTTACTCAATTGCGTCAAACCAGGAGCATTAATTAACCTCTTCTCAGAATTTGGCGTCATACTATTGATGTTTTTAGCAGGATTAGAAAGTGACCTTGCTTTACTCAAAAAATATTTTAAGTTAAGCTTTACCGTTGCTAGTGTTGGTGTGATTCTACCAGTAGTTTTTATGGGAGCAGCTAGTCTTTTATTTGGTATGAAAATCATCGAAGCACTATTTATCGGTATCGTCTTTGCCGCAACCAGTGTATCCATTTCGGTAGTTGTTTTACAAGAAAAAGGACAGTTGCACACACCTGCTGGCACGACAATTCTAGGTGCCGCAGTGGTTGATGACATTCTTGCTGTAGTCATACTAAGTTTATTTACTACTTTCAGCCATACTAATGGAAATAGTGGTCCGACCAATAATTTAGGTATTAATCTTTTACTTGAAGCTAGTTTTTTTGGTTTCCTTTGGCTAATTTATCGTTTAACACCACACATTATGCAAGTTGCTGATCGACTAAACATCGCTCACGCTAACAAGATTGTCGCCTTAATTTTAGTATTAAGCATGGCATGGCTCGCCGAATACGTTGGACTATCTGACTTAATCGGTGCCTTCTTCGGAGGACTAGCACTTAGACAAACCACCCAATATAAAGAACTCGATACAGCTATTAGTACTATTGGTTACACTGTTTTTATTCCCGTATTTTTTGCCAAAATTGGACTAGAGATTACCTTTACTAGCTTTCTAAGCGACTTAGGTTTTATCGCTGTAATGACAGTCTTAGCAATAATCTCCAAGTTTTGGGCTGGTAAATATAGTTGTCAATTATTTGGCTTTGATAAAACAGCAGCTAATATCGTCGGTGCAGGCATGATTTCACGCGGTGAAGTGGCTTTAATCGTCGCACAGATTGGTCGCAAGAATCAGCTTTTCCCACAAGACATTTATTCTAGCCTAATTTTTGTCATTATCATTACAACTGTCCTGTCACCTTTTATCCTAAACTACTTTATTAAAGATAATAACGATGTCAGATACAGTAACAAAAACGGAAACGAATTATAGCCTATATGCGTCAAGATTGAATACCGTAAATCCTTAGTCCGGATATATACCCAAGATAATACACAGCCCAAGGCCCAATAAACTAAAATTGCTTTGGTAATCTGTGGATCATGCATATACCCAAAGATAAAACCTGCTGTGATGATTCCAAGCCATTTGCTAACTGGAGTTTCATGATCAAAAATAAGATCAAAAAGATTAAAAAACATGCCCCGAAAGATGACTTCTTCACAAATTGGAGCAACTAGACAAACCATCAATAAATAGCTTAGTCCTGCTTGCTTTGAAATTTGGTTTAGTTCTGCTTGGTTAGCTGAAGTCTTACCATTAGTTAAACCCACAGCTGCTTGCAAAGTAATGCTCACGATAAACGCCAATACAATTCCAAATAAAGCGATAGTTATTCGCCGTCCGTCCCAGTGCGGTCGTTCATTAAATTCCCAATCATTATCTTCTTGTAATTGTTTGGAATATAAATAAAATAGTAATCCTAAAATAATTATCGTTACTATCACAGTTACGAATAATAAGCTCCCATTAGTCAGTGGTAGCTTTTTTTGAATCTGCTTCGGGAAAAAATAAAATACCTGTAAGAAACTATAACCTACAAATGCCAAAATCATACAGGCAATATTTCCCAGGAAATAAAAAAATCTTCTCATCGAAAAGTTCCTCACTTTCTATGACTTTTTTCAATGTATTCATTATAATGGATTTAATCAATAATACCTATTTTGGAGACAGATAATGCAATTTTTCCAACTATTCAATCATGATCAGCCATTTACATTTTTATCACTTGCATTGCTAATTTCATTGTTTATTTTTTTATTTTCTTGGTTTAAAGAACCACGTAAATTGTTTAATGGTGTTCTTTTTACTTTCTTTATCATCATGCTAGGAATCTGGTTTACCGTATTGGTACTAGCAACCAACTTACGACCTTTATTAATCTCCTATTTCATTATTATTGGTTTAATAGTTGGAACTATTGCTCTAATGGCTGCTTTTTCATGGGTGTTTTTTTTATGGAATGCTTATTTTGTCTGGCAGCGCGAAAGTCACAATCTTTCAAATTTACTAACACTTTTCATTGGTCTATTGCTAATCATTGCTTGGATAATTGTCTTGCTCCATCCCTTCAAAGATCTTCCAGACTGGCTTAGAATTTTACTTGACGCGACACCAACTGTAGTTGGATATTTATTACTGGTGGCCTACAACTTTTTAGTTAATCTTGGTCTCTATCAGCTGGTACCAAAGCAATATGATCAAGACTATTTAATTATCTTAGGTGCAGGATTATATCAAGGCGAAATCGTAACCCCATTATTAGCAGCCAGAATTAATCGCGCTATTCAGTATGCCCTAAAACAAGTTGCTAAAGGACGTAAAATGCCTAAACTAATTATGTCAGGTGGTCAGGGCAGTGACGAAAAAGTACCAGAAGCACAAGCAATGGCCGAATATGCTATTGCCCGCGGTATTAATCCTAAAGATATTCTCCGTGAAACAGAATCCAAAAACACCTACCAAAACATGCTATTTTCTGGACAACTGGCAGCTAAAGATGCTGGTAACAATTCATACAAAGCCAAATTCTTTAGTAATAATTACCATATTTTTCGCGCATCCCTTTTTGCTAAAAAAGCCGGATTATCTGCTAATGGAGTTGGGTGTTATACTAGGTTTTATTTCCTACCTAATGCGATTGTTCGCGAATTTGCTGGTGTTTTAGTTATGAATAAGAAGCGACATATACTTATTATTTCATTAATTTTATTGTTTTTTATTATTCTGTCTTTCCTTACTGCCATAGGCGTTTTAGGGTATTAAATAACAGATAAGTGGTATTTTTTTACTGGACTATATGTTATATTAATGCTAAGCTTATTGTTATATTACATAGGTTATTATTAGCATTATCTAGAAGGAAATACCACCATGCTTCAACTACAAAATTTATCTAAATCTTATCATGTCGGAGATACTATTACTCATGCTTTAGATGACGTTTCTATCTCTTTTCGTAAGCAAGAATTTGTTGCTGTTTTAGGACCAAGCGGTTCTGGAAAAACCACTTTATTAAATGTTATCGGCGGTTTAGACCGTTATGATCGCGGCGACCTAATCATCAATGGTAAATCTACCCAAGATTTCTCTGATACCGATTGGGACGCGTACCGTAATAATTCCGTTGGTTTTGTTTTTCAAAACTATAATTTGATTTCTCATCTATCAATTATTGCCAATGTAGAACTGGGAATGAATCTTTCTGGCATCCCTGCTAAGCAGAGAAATGAACGAGCAATGGATGCACTAACTAAGGTTGGTTTAAAAGACCAAGTTAACAAACGCCCTAGTCAACTATCTGGTGGACAAATGCAGCGAGTAGCTATCGCCCGTGCTCTAGCCAATAATCCTGATATCTTACTTTGCGACGAACCGACAGGTGCACTTGATAGTCAAACATCTGAACAGATTATGCAATTAATCAAAGAATTGTCTAAAGAGCGCCTAGTAATTATGGTGACTCACAATCAAGAAATTGCTCAAAAATATGCCACTAGAATTGTTAATTTTAAAGATGGCAAAATTCTGAATGATTCACGTCCTTATGAACAAACAGAACAAGAAGATACCTTCAAACTCAAGCGGACTAAAATGTCTTACTGGAATGCAATCAAACTTAGTTTTACTAATATCATGAGTAAAAAGGGGCGTACTGCACTGACTGCTTTTGCTGCTAGTATTGGTATTATTTCTATTGCTGTTGTCTTAGCGATTTCCAATGGCTTCCAAAAACAGATTGACATGACCATGAGTAAATCATTGGCAAAATATCCAGTCATTATCAACGAATCAATTAGTGATGTTAATGCCGTTACTAGCCAACAAAGTTCTTCAGACAAAATGGCCAAAAATCATGGTTATATTAAGGCTGAGAAAGATAAAATGGCCCAATCTCTGCATGTCAATAAAATCACGCCACAATATACTAAGTACATTAATAAGATGAATCCCGATGATGCTAACAACATTTCCTATCAAAGAGGTACTAATCTCAACTTACTAACCAAAAACAATCATAAAATTGAGCGAGTCATCTTTTCACCCAATGACACCCATAATGCTCAAAACAGTGATGCTGTACGTGCTCAAGCAATTAACTTTACTGGTGTTGGTACCTCAGTGTTTCCAACAACTCTTAATACCAATAAGCAAACATTTCTTAAACAAAATTACCAATTATTATCAGGTTCCTGGCCAAAAAAGCCAACTGACTTGGTAATGGTTGCTGATAACCAAAATACAGTCAATATTAATTGTCTTAAAAACCTTGGTTATAACTTGAAAATCGGCGACAAAGTAAACTTCAAACGCTTACTAGGTAAAAAATTCAAAATTGTTAATAACGACAATTACTATGAAAAAACTCCAACTGGTCTTTTTGTACCTAAACCAGCTGATCAAGAAATGTATCATAGCAATGGTATTACTTTACATCTCAAAGCAGTTATTCGCCCTAAAGATGAAAATTCAATGTCACTTCTAGCCGACGGTATTGCTTATAGTGACGAGTTAGCCAAACAGATCATTAAAGCTAACCAAAATTCTGAAATTGTAAAAGCACAAAAGAAGTCTAAACATAATGTCTTAAACGGCCAAACAGTTAATTCCTATGGTCGAAAGAGAGTTATTGAAAGCCTTGGTGGAGTCTCACTTCCCACTGGATTTATGATTTATCCTAATGACTTTAAGGCCAAAGATCGCGTTTTAGACTATCTGAATAATTGGAATGCAGGTAAGCCTAAAGAGGAGCGAATTATTTACTCCGATATGTCTAGCGCTGTTACTTCAATGACAGGAGGTATTATTAATGGTATTACCTACGTCTTAATCGCTTTTGCCGCTATTGCCTTAATTACTTCAATGATTATGATTGGAATTCTAACCTATACTTCAGTTCTAGAACGTACTAAAGAAATTGGGGTCTTAAAAGCATTGGGTGCTCGCAAAAAAGATATTACACGAGTCTTTGATGCCGAAACTTTTATTCTAGGAATCTTTTCCGGCATATTAGGAGTTACAATTGCTTATCTGCTAAGTTTTCCAATCAACAGTGTATTTGTAAAAGTCACTGGCTTAGCAAATGTTGCCCAGCCTAATCCATTACACATTCTTATTTTGATTATTGTTTCAACTATCTTAACCCTAATTGGTGGCCACATTCCAGCACGTATCGCTGCTAAAAAAGATGCCGCTATTGCCTTAAGAAGTGAGTAAATTTACTATTATTCATTAAAAGCCAACTATTTTTGTAGTTGGTTTTTAATTTGGATATTTTTTAGCTTCAAACTTAAACTGATCTTAACAATTATCACTAGCTTCACTGTTTTATCCATGTTAGACTTGTTTCTATCAATGTATATATAAAGAAAAGAGCGATAAACAATATGTTACAACTAAAAGACTTACGAAAGTCCTATCACGTTGGTGATACTATCACCCATGCACTTGACGATGTTTCCATTTCATTTCGTGACCAGGAATTCGTAGCTATCTTAGGGCCAAGTGGCTCCGGTAAAACTACTATGCTAAACGTCATTGGCGGACTCGACCAATACGATAGTGGTGACCTGATTATTAATGGTAAATCTACCAAGAATTTCAAAGAAACCGATTGGGATGCATACCGCAACAATTCTGTCGGCTTCGTTTTCCAAAATTACAATCTAATTTCTCACCTTTCAATTATCGATAACGTTGAATTAGGGATGAATTTATCTGGTGTTCCAACTAAAGAACGCCATGAACGTGCACAGGCTGCTTTAGAACAAGTTGGCTTGAAAGAACAAGTTAATAAGCGCCCTAACCAATTATCCGGTGGACAAATGCAACGGGTAGCTATTGCTCGGGCATTAGCTAATGACCCAGATATCTTACTTTGTGACGAACCAACTGGTGCTTTAGATACCGAAACATCTGAACAAATCATGAAATTAATTAAACGCTTGTCAAAAGATCGTTTAGTTATCATGGTAACTCACAACCCGGAGCTTGCTAACGAATATGCCACTAGAACTGTTAACTTCCAAGATGGTAAGATTCTGAATGATTCTGATCCTTATAATCCAAAAGAAGAAAAAGACACGTTCAAGTTAAAGCGCACTAAGATGTCATATTGGAACGCAATTAAACTTAGTTTTACCAACATTTTAACTAAAAAAGGTCGAACGATCTTAACCGCCTTTGCCTCAAGCATCGGAATTATTTCAATTGCGATTGTTCTAGCTATCTCTAACGGTTTTCAAAAGCAAATTGACAATACTATGAGTAAGGCATTAGCTAAATATCCAGTTTCAATTAATCAAACTGCGATTGATGGTACAGCTTTGACTAAGATTAAGGACACAGACAAAACTGCTAAAAATAAAGGCTATTTAACTGCTGAAAAAGACCTCAATCAAGAAACATCACGACAAAATAAGATTACCCCTGAATACGTGAAATACGTTAAAAAGATTAATCCTGATTATGCCAACAATGTTTCTTTTCAGCGAGCTGTTAAATTGAACTTATTGGGCAAAGTCGACGGTAAAACCAAAGCTGTTACTTTCTCGCAAAATGCTCAAGATAGTGAACAATCGATTGCCAATATTCGTTCCCAAGCAATTAGTGCACTTGGCGCTGGTTCATCAGTCTTTCCAACTGAACTAAACAATAGAAAAGGTTCAGTTCTAAAGGAAAATTACCAATTACTATCTGGTTCTTGGCCGAAGAAAGCAACTGATATCGTACTGGTCGCCGATCGCCGCAACACCGTTAATATTAATTCTTTAAAGAACCTTGGCTTCAAAGTCAAAGCTAATGAAAAAGTTAAGTTCAACAAGTTAATCGGACAAGAATTTAGAGTCGCTGATAATAACGATTTCTACGAACAATTACCGACTGGAATGTTTGTTCCTAAAAAAATCAATTCTACAATGTACAATAAGGCGAAAACTAAATTACATTTAGTAGCAGTTATTCGGCCAAAGAACAAGGATTCACTGTCTCCTTTATCTTCGGGAATTGCTTATAGTGACAAATTAACCAAAAAAATAATTAAAACTAATAAAAAGTCAGATATTGTTAAAGCCCAAAAGAAGACAAACTCGAATGTTTTAACTGGCCAAAAGATGAAATCTTCTGAAAAGAAGCAAGTTATGCAAACTATTGGTGGTTCTAGTACACCAACTGGCATTATGATTTATCCAACTGACTTTGATGCTAAAGACAAAGTCTTGAAGTACCTCGACAAATGGAACAAAGGCAAAGCTAAAGATGACAAAGTTGTTTATACCGACATGTCAAGTGCCGTTACAACAATGACTGGTGGCCTGCTTAACGGTATCACTTATGTATTAGTAGCCTTTGCAGCAATTTCATTAATTACTTCCATGATTATGATTGGTATTCTAACTTACACTTCTGTTCTTGAACGTACTAAGGAGATCGGTGTCCTTAAGGCGCTTGGAGCTCGTAAAAAAGATATTACTCGTGTCTTTGACGCTGAAACCTTTATCTTAGGAATTTTCTCTGGGGCACTTGGAGTTGGTGTAGCCTACCTATTGACCTTCCCAATCAATAGTGTACTTTATAACATCAGTAGCTTATCCAATGTTGCTCAACTCAATCCAACTCATGCTCTAGTTTTAATCATTATTTCAACGATTTTAACTCTGCTAGGTGGACATATTCCGGCAAGATTAGCTGCTAAGAAAGATGCAGCAATTGCATTAAGAAGTGAATAAGATAATTTTAAAAAGCACAATTAATGTTCCACATGAAACAGCATTGATTGCGCTTTTTTATTTTACCAAATTGTGCTATGCTGCATTAAATTAAGAAAGGACATATTATTATGAATGAGCAAGAGCAAGACATTATTAGTCGCTACTTAGATAACGATGGTTTCGTCAAAACATGGCCAGGTAAAGCCAAAAAGCGGGAATTAATCTTAAAATACTTAGCTAGCAAATTTACACCTGGTCAAAAATATTCAGAACCTGAGGTCAATTTGTTACTACGGCAGTACATTGATGATTATGTTACCAGACGCCGTGATTTAGTTGAAAGCAATCTATTGCAAAGAACTGATGACGGTCGCGTTTATTGGATTAATTCCAAAAATTAAACTTCTTTTTCTACTACAATTGCTAGTTGACAAATTGGCATATACCAATTTATAATAAAACTAACAATTACAAGGAGGAGAATTTATGAAAATTATCACTACTAAGGACGCAGCTGCTGGCGGTGTTCAAGCATTTAAAGTTTTTGAAGCAGGTATTAACAACGGTGCCAAAGTATTAGGATTAGCTACTGGCTCTACGCCATTATCACTCTATCAAGAATTGGTTAACAGTGATTTAGATACCAGTAACTTAACCAGTGTTAATTTGGATGAGTATGTTGGTCTAACACCTGATAATGATCAAAGTTACCACTACTTCATGCAGAAACACTTATTTGACCAAAAACCGTTCAAAAAAACTTATGTCCCTGATGGTATTAAGGCCGCTAGCGACCCAGAAGGTGCCTCAGCTGATTACGATCAGATTATTAAAGAAAACCCGATTGATATTCAACTTTTAGGTATCGGACAAAACGGACATATCGCTTTCAACGAACCTGGGACTGCTTTTGATTCTGTCACTCATGAAGTTAAGTTAACTGATAACACGATTCAAGCCAATTCCCGTTTCTTCAACGATATTACCGAAGTACCTACTTCTGCAATCTGCATGGGTATCGCCAACATTATGTCAGCTAAGAAGATCGTATTGATGGCCTTTGGCGCAAACAAAGCTGATGCTGTTAAGCAAATGATTGAAGGGCCAGTTACTGAAGAAGTACCGGCTTCAATTTTACAAAAACATAATGACGTAACAGTCATTGTTGATGAAGCAGCAGCCAGCAAATTAAATAATTAATTAAAAGATGCAGTAATGCATCTTTTTTTGTTATAAAGTGTATCAACTAAAAAGCATATACTTATTAGCGCATATTATTAGACTGTTAAAATAGTCCGTATTAGAATCAAGATAAAGGTTGAAAGGATGTGATAAATTGAAACGAAGTAAAAAATGGTTATTGATTGTAGGTTCAATTCTACTATTGCCACCTCCAATCTATCTTTTGTGGGCAACAAGTCCAGTTTGGCAAAAGTACTTGCAGCTTAGCCTGCCCCACTTGGGAAAACTTGATCCAATATTTGCTTGGTATCTAATCGGTATTAGCGCACTTGTGCTAGTGATTTTAATTATTGGCATAATTGTTCTACTATTTTGGCCAACTCAGAGAAACTTTAATTTGATCCATAAGCGATCCGGTCAAGTTAAAGTTACAAGTAAGGCAATCAACGGCTACGTTTTGAATTCTTTAGCAGATGTTCCTTATCTAAGCAACGCTAAAGTCGAATCACGATTGACCAAACGTCACGTTAAGATTAAAGTCAACGGTGATTTAGGTGCAGGTGAAGATATTGCTAATCTACTCAACAATTATCTTGAGCAGCTAAAAGGTGACCTAAAGCAACTATTAGGTATTGAGCAAAAGCCAAAAATTAAGATTAATTTTACCAATTATCACAATTCAGAAAAGCCTGAAAAGCGCGTTCAGTAAGGAGGTAGAGATGAAAGAAATTTTGCAAAAATACCTCCCAGAAATAAGCGGTGCAGTTATCGGGATATTATTAGCACTTTGCTTTTTAGGACTGGGATTCTTCAAAACTATTTTTGTAATTGTCATGCTAGTATGTGGCGGTCTCATTGGTCATTACTGGCCAATTCTAAAAAAGTTACAAAATAAATAACTATTCGAAAGGAGTTTTTTTACAATGGCACAAACAAATTCAAAGCAAACAGTTAAAGGCGATCTAAAATATGATTCTAAAGTGGTCCAAAAAATAGTTGGTATTGCCCTTTCAGATATCAAAGGCTTACTAACTGTCGATGGTGGCTTCTTCTCCAATTTAACTGATAAAATCGTCAACAATGATGATGTTACCTCTGGTGTAAACGTCGAAGTTGGTAAAACGCAAGTAGCAGTTGACATTGATATTGTCGCTGAATACGGTGTACAAATCACTAAGTTGTATGATGAAATTAAAGAAAAAATCTACAATAAAATTAAAGACATGACTGGCCTTGAAACAGTTGAAGTTAACGTAACTGTCGTTGACATCAAGACTAAAAAACAACATGAAAAAGATTCAGTTAGTCTGCAGGATCGTCTTTCAGGAGCAACTAAGACTGCCGAAGACAAGATTGATGATCAAAAAGAAAAACTTGATCAGAAGCAAAAAGAAAATAAAGAACAAAAAGCTGAACAACAAAGAGTTAAATAATTTGCTTATTAAATTACCAAAAAGATGTGGTGCCAACGTACCACATCTTTTTTATTTCCTGGGAAATACTTCCTTTAACTAGCAATAATGCAAGGAATCTCTGCTTGTTTTAATTTCCAAACTATTCATAATTAATAGTAATTCGGGAGGAACAAACAATGAAATTTGGTGAGCACTTAAAACAAGCGCGAATTGCTAAGAACTTAACTCAAACAGAAGTCGCAAAGTATTTCTTTGTGAGCAGACAAACAATTTCTAGCTGGGAAAATGAAAAGACCTATCCCGACATAGAGAGTCTTATCAAGTTAAGTAATTACTATCAAATCTCACTTGATACATTATTAAAGGAGGATACAGGAATGCGTGAATATTTAGAGAAAAAAGATGTTGCAAAAGAATTGAAGGTAATCTCAAAAGATTTAAACTGGGTATAGCCATAATTTTGGTGATTCTTTTTGCTAATACATTTGATATTATTAATTTACATGGTCTCTCACTACCATTATTAATAATTGAATATCTCATTGCAGCAATAAACGGCCACATTAGAAAATTTAATCGTGAAAAATCTTTAGGAATAAAATATAAGGCACGTGAGTTTGCAAATAAACATAAATGGATCCCTTATCTTATTTTTATAATCCCTATGCTAATTCTAGTAATAGTTGAACTGGCAAAAGAACCTAAAACGGAATATCTTGATTCGATAATTGCATATGTAGTAGTCATCTCAATTTTTGTTTGGCTTTTTCATTTAATCATTAAACACCTTAATCGCTAAAATTTCAGTACACCAACAAATAGTTGTTCCACGTAAAACATTAACTTATTCGATTAACTTTCTAACTTGGGCTACTTCTTGAGCAATTGAAGTCGTACCATCTAAAATTAAATCAGCACTTTGAGCTACATAGCTCTGATTGTCAACAAAATATGGTCTTGCTTGGGATAAATATGTCTTTGCCCAGTTAATTATTTCTTGAGCATTGCTTGACTGCTCATCTCGAATCAATTGACGTGCAAAAGTAATATCAAGTGGTGTATTCAAATAAACTACCCAATCAATGTATGGCCTTAATTCTTGATGATAATATCCAAAAGGAAAGTCAAGTAAAATTAGTGGAATTTGGTGATAGCTCTGCTTAAAATCAAGCATTAACTCACTAATATCATATTGATTAATTGCTTTTTTTAGTGGTATCTTAATGTTTGGAGTAGTACTTAATTGAACAATGTCATAGTCATCAAAAGATAGCACCGTACTCTCTAAACATATTTGTTTTAAAGCGGTAATCAAACTAGTCTTTCCACTTGCTGTGATACCACTAACTACCAATACTTTGGTTTCCAATTCAAGCACTTCCCTTCATCTAGATTCTACCATATCGTTATAAAAGTTTTACTTTTATATTGTCAATGCCAAACCTTATAAGTTATAATTAAAGCATAAAATAGCTACTGTTTATAATGTAGAAAGGGAATATTATGAAAAAAACGGTTAAACTTTTAGGCTTAGTTGTTGCTGCACTGGGGCTAACTAGTAGTGTGTTTACAGCTGATGTTAGTGCAAAGAAAGCTAAGACTAGCCAAGTTTCAAAGAAAAAGCAGGATAAAAAATATGGTATCAGCAAGTCCTTCAAATTTAGTAAAGATTTACAAGGTAAATGGTATAGCAATAACAATTTAACTCCTGAGCCATTGAATATCCACAAGTCTTCATTAGTCCTACCTGCTACTGGTAAAACAGCCAAAGTAGCAGTGATTGGTAAAGTTAAAGGCACCAAAAAGTACCCATGGCAAATGAGTAAAAGTTGGAAGAATAAACATGCTAAGACCTTTAAGAACGTCAAGCGTGGTACTACCAAAACAATTAGCGGCGTTAAATGGACTATCTTGAGCTCACCAACCGAAAAGTCAACTGCTGACGGTGACGCTTATGCTGTTCACAACGAAAAAGTTGATGATCAAACCATCAAAGTGGTTTTCGAAGCTGATCCAACAACAGGCAAGGTTTATAATCAATACTTCACCACTAAAGACTTAGCTGATAAGTATCAATCGACTAAATTTGCTGATATGACATACACAGAAGTTAACTGGCGGTAACTCATTGGTTTCACGTGTAACATTAGCAAAAGCATCAAGTCTAAACTTGATGCTTTTTATTGTGAAGCTGATAACTTGGATATTTTCTTCACTGTATTATACAAAATCACTTGACAAATTGTGAATTCTTAAAATTAACTTTTTCCTTGTTTACCACTACATCTCGTATTAAACTAAATAAGAGTCTACATGTTGTATTTTTAAGAAAGAACGTGATTCAAGTTATTGTTTTAAGTGGGCCAATTGGAGCCGGTAAATCCAGTTTAACCAGTATTCTAGCTGAGCATTTAGGGACACAAGCGTTTTATGAAGGCGTGGATAACAACCCCGTTTTGCCTTTGTATTATCAAGATATGAAGCGATATACTTTTTTACTTAATATCTACTTGCTGAACCATCGATTAGCGCAGATTAATCAAGCGGTACAGGATAAAAACAGCGTCTCAGATCGGTCAATCTATGAAGACGCGCTCTTTTTCAAGATGAATGCAGAAAATAAAGTTGCTGATCCAACCGAATTTAAGATCTATGACAGCTTACTCGAGAACATGATGGAAGATGTTCCTGGCAAGCCAAGTAAAAAGCCTGATCTACTTATTTACATTCATGTTTCGCTTGAAACAATGCTCAAACGGATTGAGAAGCGTGGTCGATCATTTGAACAAATTAGTACTGATCCTAGTTTAAAAGACTATTATGAGCGTTTAATTCGGTATTATGAGCCTTGGTATGAGGAATATGATGCTTCACCAAAAATTAAAATTGATGGCGATAAATATGACTTTATCGTTGACGAAGACGCCAAAAAAGCAGTTTTAAGCGAAATTGATAATAAATTACGCGAACTAGGAAATTTATAAAAGAAGGAACGTGATGACTGTTATTGTTTTAAGCGGGCCAATTGGAGCCGGTAAATCCAGTTTAACCAGTATTTTAGCTAATTATTTAGGAACTAAACCATTTTATGAAAGCGTTGATGACAATCCTGTCTTGCCGCTATTTTATGCCGATCCTAAAAAGTATGCCTTTTTGCTGCAAGTATTTTTCTTAAATACTCGCTTCCGCAGCATTAAAGATGCTCTAACAGAAGATAACAATGTCTTAGATCGATCCATCTATGAAGATGCTCTATTCTTCCAAATGAATGCCGATATCGGACGTGCAACCAAAGAAGAGGTCGACACATATTATGAGTTGCTCAATAATATGATGGGCGAACTCGATCATATGCCAAAAGAAAATCCCGACCTACTTGTCCATATTAACGTTTCATACGAAACTATGCTCAAGCGAATTGAAAAACGCGGCCGTCCTTATGAGCAGTTGAGTTATGATGCTACTCTTGAGGATTATTACAAACGGCTTTTGCGTTATTATAAGCCTTGGTACGAAAAATATGACTACTCACCTAAGATGGAAATTGATGGCGATCAACTTGACTTTATGACCGATGAAGATGATCGTCAAGTCGTTTTAGATCAAATTGTGGCTAAACTCAAGGAAGTTGGCAAGTTACCTGATTCTTGGGACAAATCAACTAGGGTCAAACTTACGGAATAACTAGAAGTGCTATCTTAACGATAGCTTTTTTAGTAATAAAAATAATACTTGACTTCTTGGTGTAAGTGACTATAATTAAAATAAATTTAAAAGGTTATGAGCAGACTAGTAATGTTATGGACTTGTTTAGAGAGTGTCAGTTGCTGTAAAGACACCAAGTACCAACATGAATCACACCTGCGAACCGTTTTTCTGAATCAGTAAGAAATTCCGGTGGTTCCGTTATCACTTCCAGTTTAATATTAATTATTAAACTGCTCGAGGTTGCTTATGTGAGTAAGCAACGAAGTTGAGGTGGAACCGCGTTAAGTCGTCCTCTTAGACACTATGTCTAAGATGGCGGCTTTTTTTACTTACTATTATTAGGAAATTCCGGTAGTCCCGTTATCGCTCCAATTCGAATATCACCATTTTTATGGCAATATTCGAACTGGTTGAGGTTATTTACGTGAGTAAATAACAAATTGAGGTGGAACAACGTCAAAGCGTCCTCTTAAGCTAGATAGCTTAAGAGGACGCTTTTTTATTTATCACAAGGAGAAAGTTATGGACTATATCGTTTCAATCATGCCTTCATTACTCTCAGGTGCCAAAATGACCCTGTCCCTGTTTTGTTGGACTCTAATCATTTCTATCCCACTAGGAATAGTTATCAGCTTAGGCCTGCTCTCCCATTTTAAGCCCTTGCGGCTGATACTTAAATTTTACGTATGGATCATGCGGGGTACACCACTATTATTGCAGCTAATTTTTATTTTCTATGGCTTGCCAATCATGGGTATCATCTTTCAGCGTTATGATGCGGCACTGTTTGCCTTTATCCTTAATTATGCTGCTTACTTTGCCGAAATCTTTCGCGGCGGTTTTCAAGCAATTCCCACTGGTCAATATGAAAGCGCCCGTGTCTTACGTTTATCAAAGCTGCAAACACTGCAACATATCATTATCCCCCAAGTAGTCAAAATCGTAATCCCATCAATTGGTAATGAAATCATCAATTTAGTTAAGGACACTTCACTAGTTTACGTAATTGGGCTTGGCGATCTGCTGCGTGCTGGGAACGTGGCAACTGCAAGAGATGTTACCTTAATTCCGTTAGTACTAGTTGGAATAATTTATTTATTCATGACTGGAATTGCATCATACCTACTAAAAAAATTGGAACAAAGCTTCAGTAAATGGAACTAAGGAGGAATGAAAATATGTTAGAACTTAAAAATATTACTAAAAATTTTGGTCAAAAAATCATTCTAAACCAGCTTAATTTGACGATTCCTAATGGTCAAATTTTAGCCATTGTTGGACCGTCTGGTGCTGGCAAAACTACTTTACTGCGCTGCCTTAGCGGACTTGAGCCAATTAATAGCGGTCAGTTTTTATGGGACGGCAAGACGTTTAATCCTGCAAATCCAGCTGATATCAAGCAAATTATCGGAGTTGTTTTTCAAGATTATCAATTATTCCCTAACCTAACGGTACTGGAAAATATTACTTTGGCTCCCACACTAGTTTTAAAAGAAGACCAGGCAACCGCAAAAGGCCAAGCGACCAAACTATTGCAAAAGCTTAATTTAATTGGTAAAAACAACTTATATCCGTCACAACTTTCTGGAGGTCAACAGCAACGAGTTGCTATTGCACGCGCTTTGGCCATGAAGCCCCAAATTCTCTGTTATGATGAACCTACCTCTGCACTTGATCCTGCATTACGCGGAACAGTCGCCGAGATTATTTTAAACTTGCAAAAAGAAGAGCAAATGACCCAAATCATAGTGACTCATGATCTGGACTTTGCTCAGGAAGTCGCCGATAAAATTTTTACAGTCGAGGCTCTCGACCAAAAGGGGGTAAAATAATTGAAACGCAAAAGTCTCTTTACCCTATTAATCCTAATCATTACAGCTGTAACTCTTACTGGCTGCAGTGATGTTTCTGTTGGCAAACGTGCTAATCAAACCGACAATTGGAGTCGCTTAAAAAAACGCGGTTACGTCACAATCGGCGTTGATGATACCTTTGTGCCTATGGGGTTTCGGCAGAAAAACGGCAAGCTAGTTGGCTATGACGTTGACCTGGCTAAGGCTGTATTTAAATTATATGGTCTTAAGGTCAGTTTTCAAACAATCGACTGGTCAATGAATACCACTGAATTAAAAAATGGTACTATTGACCTTATCTGGAATGGCTTTACTAAGACTCCCGCTCGTAAAGCTAAAGTCGCATTCAGTAAGACTTATCTATATTCAGAACAAGTTCTGGTTTCCCTACGCAAAAACAAAATTAAAACTTATACTGATATGACCAATAAAACCCTAGGTGCGCAAACCGGTTCGTCTGGCTATAATGACATTATGGCGCAGCCAAAAGTGCTTAAAAATCGTATTAAAGACCATGATCCCGTGTTATATGACTCATTCACCAATGCCTTTATTGATCTTAACGCGGGCCGTATTCAAGGGCTATTAATTGATAGTTCATATTCTGACTATTATATTGCTCGTCAAAAAGATCCCAACAACTTTATTTCCGTTAAGGGAGCCTTTCCCAAAGACGCTTTTGGCGTCGGTATGCGCAAAAGTGATCATACGCTTCAACGTAAAATCAATGCGGGACTTGATAAGCTAGCCAAAAATGGAACTCTAGCCAAGATTAATCGTAAGTGGTTTGGTAACAATGCCAATTCTCCTCTTTTGCCAAATAACTAAAACTTTGCCAAAGTAGCGGCAATGCCATCATGATTATTATCTAAGGTGGTAGTCTGAAACTTCTCTTTTAAATCAGCTGGTGCATTAGCCATCAAAACTGGATGTCCCACTGTTTCCAACATAGTTTCATCATTATAATTGTCCCCAAAAGCACAGCAATTCATTAATTCTACTTGTAAACTCTCAGCCATTATCTCGACTCCACGCCCTTTAGAGACTCCCTTAATCATTACTTCAAGTAAATTAGGCGCCGACTTAACGATATATAAGTCAGGATAACGGGGCGCTAGGTCTGCTTGTGCCTCATCTAAGCGCTGCGGAGTTCCCATTAACAAGACTTTATGGACACCTTGCAAATTTTTTAATTGCTCAAGCGAGGTTGCAGTAGCCTTTAAGCCAACAATTTGCTCTTCTTGTTCAACTAAAGAACGATTATTTCCTGGGGAATAATACCAGTCATAGCCACTATAAACGTTCCAAGCAATTCCATTATCATTTTTTTCGACATATTGGCAAATTTCTAATGCTTTAGCTGCTGTCATAAATTGGGAATTCAGTGCTTGCCCCATTTCATCTAGCACTAACGCGCCATTATAAGCAATCAGTGGGCATACCTTAGTAACCTGATCTGCTGCAGTCATTATTGCTTGCGGCATTCTCCCAGATACCGGAATGAATACATTGCCGTTAATAATCTGTTTACGTAAAGCATCACGGGTCTTAGGCGTTACTTTTAAAGCTGAATTGAGTAGCGTGCCGTCAATATCCGAAAAGATCAATCTATTCATTTTTTCTCCTTAACAAGTCTACTGCTTTTACTCTTAAAGCTATTTTAACGACTAGCTTGGTTAGTAGTCAATGAGCAGCGTAATTTCTGGTAATGCAGATGCTGTTTTATAAGCGAATGCTTCTCTCTATAATTCGGATTTGCATTTATTTTTTGTCGTGATAAACTATAATAGTTGTAAATTTATTTTAAAAACACGAACATTAAATTTCTGGGAGAAATAAAATGAACTTTATTAAGAGCTATTTTCAACTCGATAAATATAAAACTAGTATTAAAGTGGAATTTTTAGCTGGCTTAACTACATTTATCAGTATGTCCTATATCCTTTTCGTTAATCCAAGTGTCTTGGGAGCGAGTGGCATGGATAAAGGCGCTGTTTTCACTTCTACTGCCCTAGCTAGCGCTCTAGGTACAGCCATCATGGGGATCGTTGCCAATTATCCAATTGGTGAAGCACCAGCCCTAGGAATTAATGCTTTTTTCGCTTACACGGTTTGCGTTGGTATGCATGTTTCATGGGAAACAGCATTAGCAGCTGTCTTCGTGGCTTCAATCATTTTTGTCTTGATCACATTGTTTAAATTACGAGAAAAAATCATCAACGCTATTCCAGCTGACTTGAAATTTGCCATTTCTTCCGGAATCGGGCTGTTTATCGCCTTTTTAGGTTTACAAGATGGCGGGCTAATTGTCGCTAATAAATCAACTTTGGTTGGCTTAGGTTCTTTACATGATCCAGCTGTTTGGATTACCATTTTTGGTTTACTAATCACAGTTATTTTAATGATCATGAACGTCCCTGGTGCTATTTTTATCGGCATGGTTTTAGCGGCCATTTTCGGAATTATTACCGGTCAAATTGCCTTGCCAACTAAAATCGTTTCTTTGGCACCAAGTATTGCTCCTACTTTTGGTCAAGCCGTTTTCCACGTTAAAGATATCAATACCTTACAAATGTGGGTAGTTGTCTTAACTTTCCTATTAGTTACCTTTTTCGATACAGCTGGAACTTTAATCGGTCTAGCTCAACAAGCTGGCTTCATGAAAGACAACAAAATGCCTCGAGTTGGTAAAGCTTTAGCATCAGATTCTACCGCCATGATGGCTGGATCAATTCTTGGTACTTCCCCAGTTGGTGCCTTTGTAGAATCAAGTGCTGGAATTGCCGTTGGTGGTAGAACTGGCTTAACCGCAGTTTTTGTGGCCATTTTCTTCTTAATCTCAATGGTATTTAGTCCATTGATTGGATTATTCACAACTCACGTAACCGCACCTGCTCTAATTATTGTCGGCGTTTTAATGGCTCAAAATACGGCTCATATTCATTGGGATAAAATGGAAATTGCCGTACCAGCATTTCTGATTTTAATTGGTATGCCTCTGACTTATTCAATCTCTGATGGATTAGCATTAGGTATGATTACCTATCCAATTTGTATGCTGGCTGCCAAACGTGGAAAAGAAGTCACACCAATGATGTGGATTCTCTTTGTCGTCTTTATCTTCTTCCTTTGGGTTTTAAATTTCTAAAAGAAAAATTATTAAGAAAAGCAAGGTCAGCCAAAGCCTTGCTTTTTTGTTTATCCTTCTTTAAGAATATTTCCTAGGAAATATTTTCTAACTAAGATATGGCAATTAACTAGGTTTTAGTTATATACTAAATAAGTTAACTTTTGTATTTTTATTATTTTTGGAGGAAAAATGTCGACACTAGATAAAGTCTTTCATTTAAACGATGCTCATACCACTGTCAAACGTGAATTAATCGCTGCATTAACCACTTTCGTCAGCCTCTCCTACATCCTTTTTGTTAACCCGAACATTTTGCACGCAGCTGGTATTGATAAAGGAGCAGCATTTACGGTTACAGCCGTTTCAATTGCAATTGGCTGTTTCCTCATGGGATTTATTGCGAATTACCCGGTCGCGCTAGCTCCAACACTTGGCAGTGCAGCTTTCTTTGCCTACAACGTCTGCGGTGGCATGCACATCAACTGGCAAACTGCTTTAGCTGCTGTGCTAGTTGCCTCAATATTGTTTATCTTAATTACGGTATTAAAATTAAGAGAAAAAGTTGTGGATGCTATTCCCCAGGATCTTAAATATGCTATTTCTGCTGGAATTGGGTTATTTATCGCCTTTATTGGTTTGCAAAACGGTAAATTAATCGTCAATAGTGATTCAAACTTAGTTGCTTTAGGTAAGTTTAATACACCAGCCGTCTGGATCACTTTATTTGGCCTAGTGCTAACTGTTATCTTAATGGCAATGAATATCCCTGGTTCAATTTTCATTGGCATGGTAGTAACAGCTATCTTTGGCATTGTGATTGGGCAAATTCCTTTGCCTAGTCAAATCATTTCCATGCCTCCTAGTATTACTCCAACCTTTGGACAAGCGGTTTTCCATCTAAAAGATATTAACACACCGCAATTATTCATCGTAGTACTAACCTTTTTATTAGTAACCTTTTTCGACACTGCCGGCACATTAATTGGAATGACGGAACAAGCAGGCATGGTCGACCAAAATGGTAAGATACCACGCATTGGTCACGCCTTTTTATCAGATTCGCTAGCAATGGTGGAAGGGGCAGTTCTTGGGACCGCACCTCTGGGAACCTCAGTTGAATCAAGCGCTGGAATCGCGATGGGTGGACGCACCGGCCTGACTGCTGTCTTTATTGGTATCTTCTTTTTGATTAGCATGATTTTTAGTCCTTTATTAGCAGTAATCCCAACCACGGTTACCGCACCGGCTCTGATTATTGTTGGAGTATTAATGGCTGGCAACTTAAAGAAAATTAACTGGGATAAGTTTGAAATTGCCTTACCTGCTTTCTTAACCGTTGTTGGTATGCCGCTCACTTACAGTATTTCTAACGGCTTAGCACTAGGTATGATTGCCTACCCCATTACGATGATTGCTGCTAAGCAACCTAAAAAGGTCTCGCCGATGATGTATGTCCTATTAATAGTTTTCATTATTTTCTTTTTAGTAACCAATATGTAATCTAAGAAAACCGCTGAAATGGCGGTTTTTTGTATGAGTTTTATATGTTTCAAAAAGTATAAAAGAAGTATAGAGGAAATCATTATGGCTAACCTGATTAAGCAATTACTAAAACTAATATGCAAATTAATTATATTTGGCTTGCTTTTTATTCTTATTCAAATTCCAACTCTAGGAGAAGCTTTTTTACCTGGAGAAACTCCGACTAAGTTTAATTTTTTATTACATATAGGTATTATTTTATTCTCCACAATAATTATATTATGGTTTGTCACTATCTTTTATCATTCTTTAAATCATAAACCAATCTTTTCAAAAACCAACTTGGTAAAGAATTATAGTTTTGCTGCCTGCTTAGCCATGCTATCGCAAGTTCTGCAATCTTACATAGCTCTAATAAGTAAAACTAATGACAATGATACAGAATTATTCATGATTTCAAAATCTAGACTAGCTCCCATTTTAATGGTGACATTAATCTTTATATCTCCTCTTTTAGAAGAGTTGTTGTGGCAAGGAGCCCTACAAGGAGGAATCCTAAAAAGCTTTCATCCATTTTTTACAATATTAATCACTGGCTTATTGTTTGCGCTCGCACATGGATATTCTTTTTCCTACGATACATTAGAACTTTTTTGCTCGGGCTTAGCATATGCAATGACTTATTATTATACAGACGATTTAGGAGCAGCTATTTTCTGTCACGGTTTATCGAACTTTATCGTATATTCTACTAATTTTATTTTTTAATTTTTTGCAATACCTTATCTTAATTACTGGTAAAAATATTCACTCTATATGAATTAATTCATGCTACATATTATATTACTTTTTACCGCATGATACTTTAACCATGTTATTTATGTATTCTATCTTTATTAATAAATAGCTTTAATTGAATGAAAGAAATAAAACTACATATCATTGCTATCGCAAGAACTAAAATATACATAAACTTTAATTGTGAGCTTGATAATTTAATAGCTGATGATTGAACATTATATAAAACTGGTAAGTCATTCACAAAGTGAAATATTATAGGAAGGATTAGGCTTTTAGCAGTTAAATACAAGGCACCTGACAACATTCCAGCAGAAAAAACTAGGATCATTTGTAAAAAGACCATTTCAACAGGTACGTGCTCTATATTCACAATATGGCTAAATGCAAATCCAATACTACTTATCAATAATGAAGTAAAATATTTATAAGAGGTAAATTGCAAAGACAAGGGTAATACTATGCCACGAAATAATATTTCTTCTGCTAATGCTATAAACAAGGTAGTTATTAATACAAATATATCTGCTTTGTTATCAAATATTGCTTCAATATTTTTTGTTAACAATAAAAAAACTACTGCAGGGATACATGATAATATTTGGGTGAATATATGATTAAATGATATCACATTCAATTTTACATGAAAAAGTTTCTTATTCGAAATAAGTAATATAACTATTATAATAATATCACAACATACTTGATAATACTTACTAGGAATAATAAAATATAAAATTGACGGAAACAAAAGCATAACTATTGGAACTAATAAGATTAAAAATACTATGCTAATGAAGGTGTGCTTTTTATTCATAAATCTCCCTTAAGTAGTTTTTTCAGCTGGCAACATTGATTTAATAGCCATTTAGCAATAATCTAATACCTATCCCTAAAAATACAATTCCTAGAAAAGTGCCACTCCACAGTGCTAGAGGTAGAAATCGTGATGTAGTACCAACCTTTTTAACTGCCTTAAATGCACCATAAACTGTATAAAATTCCCAAATGCTAAGTAATACTACTACAATTCCAGTAAATCGTTCCATTGTATTTCCTCTGTCTTTGTAACCGATTACTTAAAACTTAATGCTATATTATATCGACTATTTGGATTTGTCAATAATTGCTTTTAGCTGCCAGAATGGTATGATTCATATATTTCTTTACCTACATAGATTTTGAAATAAAACCCAGTGCCCAACAACAAAATAGACTATCTTAGCTCTAAATCAAAAGGGTTAAATAGTCTATTTCTGTATTTATTGTTGACAAATTGCCGCCTTATGCAGCTTTTTGTAAGAGTTTTACTTGTGTTACACGTGTAACATAGTTATTTTTCTTCATACCATTCAGTATGGAAAATGCCTTCACGGTCATTACGATAATAAGTATGTGCACCGAAGTAATCCCGTTGACCTTGAATTAAGTTAGCAGGTAAACTTGGATTAAAAATTGATTCCAGGTAATTCAAAGCTGCACTCAAAGTTGGAGTTGGAATACCAGCTTTAGTAGCTAATTCAATTACTGCTCTCAGGGCTGGCAGATTTTTTTGCATTAAGCCTTTAAAGTAAGCATCTTGAAATAAATTGTCTAACTGCTTCCCATCAGCAAAGGCATTCTCAATATCTTCTAGCATTGACGAGCGAATAATACAGCCAGCTTCCCAATCCTGAGCAATAGCTGGATACCGTAAGTTCCAATGATAAGCATCAGCTGCCATTTTCAATTGTTGGAATCCTTGCGCATACGCTACTGCTTGCCCTAATTGCAAAGCTTTACCCAGATTATCAATTAAACCATTTGGTACTTCACCATTCCAAGTGATTTCTTGACCTTCACGCGTTGTTGCTTTGGACATAAATCTGGCCAAGACAGCTTCAGCGATTACGCTAATTGGTGCACCTAGATGAACACCATCTTCTAACATCCAATTACCGGTACCCTTGTAAGAAGCAACATTTAAGATATGATCAATCACGTCATCAGCTGTTAAGTCATCTTTTTGCTTCAAAACTTCACTAGTAATTTCACTTAGATAAGCCTGAACTAACCCTTGATTCCAATCAGCAAAGATCTTCGACATTTCTGCATTGCTTTTACCCGCTACTTTGCGTAACAGATCATATACTTCAGAAAATTCTTGCATAATACCATATTCAATCCCATTATGCACCATTTTGACATAATGACCACTACCTTCAGGACCAATAAAACTAACACATGGCCGACCTTGTGGCGTTTTAGCAGCGATTGCTTCTAAGATTGGTGCAACTTCACGGTAGGCTGCTTCATCTCCTCCTGGCATCAACGCAGGACCGTTTAATGCTCCTTCTTCACCACCTGACACGCCCATTCCAATGAAATGAATCCCATGTGCTTCCATTTCATGAAAGCGTCTGTTAGTATCATGAAAATTAGAGTTCCCACCGTCTAGAATGATATCACCTTTATCAAGTAAAGGTAGTAATTTCTGTAAAGTCTCATCAACCGGTTTACCGGCTGCAATTTGAATTAAAATTTTCCGTGGTTTTTCAAGTGAATTAACAAACTCTGCTAAAGAATAAGTCGGTAATAACTTTTCATCTTGATATTCTGCAAAAGCATCAACTTCTGGCTTATCAATACTATAACCAGAAACAGAAAAACCACTGTTTCGTACATTCAAGGCCAAGTTTTTGCCCATGACAGATAAGCCAATAACTCCAAATTGTTGCATCTTTAATCCTCCATATCAAATATTGTCTCTTAAATATTATACTTGTAAGACAGAAAAAAAGCGAAACTTTCAATAAGTTTCGCTTTTTATTTTACTAATATTAAATTAGTGTTCTGAAGCACCTGAAGTAGTATCTGGTTCTTCTTCTGGTTCAGCTTCTTCTTCCTCTGAAGCGCCTGAAGCAGTATCATCAACTACACCATATTTTTCAGCAAAGTAGCTAAATGGCTTCAAGTCTTCTGCTTGATACTTCTTAACGAATTCTGGATCATCAAGAGTGTTCAATTCAGTTGAGTATGGCATTTCGTGAGTCAACTTAACGTCGATTAACATTGGGCCATCCATTTGCTTGAATTCCTTAACTGCGTCTTCGAATTCCTTCTTAGTACGAGCAGTTACACTCTTAACGTTCATACCTTCACCAACTTTAGCCCAGTCGTTATCTGGCATGATAACACCTGACAATGGTTGGTGTGATTGGTCAACTTGTTCAGCTTCAATGAAGCCCAAAGTTTCGTTAGTGAAGACAACGTTAAGTACATGCATGTTGTAACGAGCTTGAGTTAACAATTCTTGACTCATCATGGCAAAACCACCATCACCGCCAAGGTTCCAAACTTCACGCTCTGGATGAGTAGTAGCAGCAGCAAGTGAAGCTGGAGTACCAAATCCCATAGTTGCGTACAAGCCTGAAGTTGCCCAAGTTTGTTCATCATGCAAGTTAACTAAACGTTGGAAGTTAATGTTAATGTTACCAACATCAATAGCAAACATTGCATCATCATCAGCGTATTTATTGATTACGTCAAAGATTGGCTCTGGACGAACTGGCATTTGATCTGAATCAACAAAGCTTTCTTGCCATTCATCCCAGTTTTGACGGTCTGCAAGAGCAGCCTTGTAAAGTGGTGATTCTTCACGGTCTTCACCAGCATCAATCATCGCTTGCAAAGTCTTAGCACCATCAGCCAGAATCGGTACATCAACTGCATGACGTTTACCCAATTTTTCAGAATCAACATCAATTTGAATAACCTTAGCCTTTGGATTAAAGAAGAAGACTGAGAATGGAGAGTTGTTACCTACCCAAACTACCAAGTCAGCGTGCGTTTGGATATCATCACTGGCCTTAGGAGCAACACGACCAATTGAGCCCATGTATGCAGGGAATTTATCTTCAACAACACCCTTAGCAATAACTGATGAAAGTAGTGGAGTCTTGAACTTGTTAGCAAAGGCCTTCAAAACATCGCCATGACCCTTAACACCAACACCGTAGTAGACAACCGGATTCTTAGCTTCTTTAAGCAATTTAACAGCTGCATCAACTGATTCTTTCTTAGGTGCAGCGTAGTTAGGAATTGCTTGCAATGAATCATAAGTTACACGGAAGTTGTCATTAATCTTGTCCCAACCAAAGTCTTTAGGCAAGATCAAAACAGCTGGACCCTTCTTAGCGTATGCTTGACGAAGAGCTTCATCCATCATCCCTGGAATTTGATCTGCTGTCTTAACTTGATGGTTCCAAACAGCAACAGCATCAAACCATGGCTTTTCATCAAAAGCTTGGAAGAAATCGATGTCTTGACGACTAGTAGGAACGTTGGCAACAATCGCTACCATTGGAACCTTGTCGTACTTAGCATCGTACAAACCATTCATCAAGTGAACGGCACCAGGACCTGCAGAACCGAAACATACACCAGCATTACCAGTGAACTTGTATTCAGCAGCTGCGGCTAAAGCGCCAGCTTCCTCATGACGAACTTCAATATATTTTAACTTACCCTTAAAGTTGTGGATAGCGTTCATTGTTGAGTCGAATGAACCACCCGGAAAACCATAAATATGATCAATATGCCAGTCAAGCAAAACTTGAAGCATAGCATCTGAGCCATTAATTTTTGTCATCTTAAGTGCATCTCCTTAAATAATGTTTACTTACATACTGTATTAAAACATATAATTTCACAATTTCAAGTAACTAAAATTTGTTAATCGTGCAATATGTAAGCGCTTTGTAAAGATATTAGCTTCACAATATTGAGCAGCTATGATAACGCTTATACGTGATAGCAATATTCTCACTTGTGATTACTTGATCATTTATTGGATTTTTGTGTATTTTTTAAATAATTAATTTAACTAAAATATTTTTCGCCTTTTTCAAAATTTTAGACTAATTTTAATCTTTTATTTTTTCATAATGACCATTTTGAACATAGACACTTAAAATTGCTAAATCAGCTGGATTAACTCCAGAAATTCGTTCTGCCTGAGCTAAAGTCTCCGGTCTGATTTTTTCAAATTTTTGTCTAGCTTCTGTTGCCAGCCCATTAATTGCCTGATAATCAAGGTCTGCTGGAATCTTCTTGGCTTCTTGACGATGAAGTCGATCGATTTGTTGCTGTTCTTTTTTAATATAACCAGCATATTTAACATTAATTTCAATCTGTTCTTTAACATAGCGATCACTAGAAATACTAGTTCCACTTAGTTGCTCAATATCCGGTATCGTAACCCGTGGTCTACGCAGAAAAGCATCTGCTTTAAGTCCTGCCTTAAGCTCATCTTCACCAATTCCTTGTAAATACTCCTGCACCTCTTTAGTTGGATGAATCGTAATTGATTCAAGCACACGTTTAGCTTGAGTAATCTGCGCTTTCTTAGCAGTAAATTTGGAGTAGCGCTCTTCAGAAATTAACCCCAGTTGATAGCCATAGTCAGTTAAGCGCAAGTCAGCGTTGTCATGACGCAATATTAACCGATACTCAGCCCGCGAGGTTAATAATCGATATGGCTCTTCAGTTCCCTTAGTAACTAAGTCATCGATTAAAACGCCAATATAAGCCTCATCCCGACCTAAGGTAAAACCAGCTTTACCAGCCGCACGCAAGGCTGCATTAATACCTGCAATTAAGCCTTGACCAGCTGCTTCTTCGTACCCTGAAGTACCATTCATCTGTCCAGCAGTGAACAAATTCCTAATGTTTTTAGTTTCTAAAGTATGCTTCAATTGCCAAGGATCAACCACATCGTATTCAATCGCATAACCAGGTCGCATTAGCTCCGCATCTTCAAGTCCAGCAATCGAATGTAACATTTTGAGCTGAATTTCCTCAGGCATTGAAGTTGAAAAGTCACCAACATAAACTTCATTAGTATCCTTACCTTCTGGTTCCAAGAAGATTTGGTGACGTGATTTATCAGCAAACCGAACTACCTTAGTTTCAATTGAAGGACAGTATCTAGGACCTACACCCTTAATTTGACCTGAAAACATTGGTGATCGTGTCAAATTTTCGTTGATAATCTGATGGGTCTTCTGGTTAGTATAGGTCATCCAACATGAGACCTGCTCTGTGAGATAATCTTCATCCCTACTAGTAAAAGAGAAATGTCGTGGTTCCTCATCCCCTGGTTCTTCTTCCGTTTTTGAATAATCGATTGTGTTACCGTTGACTCTGGGAGGCGTCCCTGTCTTAAAGCGACGCAATTTAAATCCTAAATCTTCAAGGTTTTCTGATAATTTTATTGCCGGAATTGTGTTATTCGGTCCAGATGAATAATTCAACTCGCCAATATAAATTCTACCTCGTGCTGAAGTTCCTGTAGTTAAAACCACACTTTTAGCTAGATAACTAGCACCAGTGTTGGTAACCACACCTTGACAAACGCCATCTTTAACTAATAACTTATCAACTGTCGCTTGGCGCAAAGTTAAATGTGGTGTATTTTCGATTACACTCTTCATTTGCTGATGATACTGCCACTTATCTGCTTGGGCCCGCAATGCACGTACAGCCGGACCTTTACCCGTATTTAACATGCGCATCTGAATATAAGTTGCATCGATATTTTTCCCCATTTGACCGCCTAAAGCATCAATTTCGCGTACAACGGTCCCTTTAGCTGGACCACCAACAGAAGGGTTACATGGCATAAAGGCCACCATATCCAAACTAATGGTTAACAGCAAAGTATTTTGTCCCATCTTGGCACTAGCAAGAGCTGCTTCACAACCCGCATGTCCTGAACCAACTACGATTACATCATAGTCATTCGAAGAATAATTCTTAATCATCCGTCTCTCCTATTTACCTAAACAAAATTGGCTAAATAACTCGTTGACTAATTCATCAGGGCTACTTTCACCCGTAATTTCACCTAAGGTATCCCAAGCGCCATTCAGATCAATCTGTACAATGTCAACTGGCACCTCATCATTAACCGCTATGATTACATCCTCAAGCTGCTTTTTGGCTTTTTGCAATAATCCGACTTGTCGCTGATTAGTCACTAATACTTCATCATTAGAATTTTCGATTCCATTAAAAAATAACTGCTTAATTGCGTCTTCAAGCTGTGTCAAATTCTGCTCTTGCAAAATTGAAGTGGCAATAACTTCGCTAGCTGTTGTTGTCTCAAGCTCTTCCTTATTTAGCTGCTGACCTAAATCAGTTTTATTGAGAATAATAATCCGTTTCTTATTAGCTGTTGCTGCAATTAGTTCTTGATCAGCTGGAGTTAAATCATGACTAGCATCAAGCAATAATAAAACTAAATCTGCCTGATCTAGCGCCTTTTTCGATCGTTCAACGCCAATTTTTTCTACCTTATTATCAGTTTGCCGAATTCCAGCAGTATCGATTAATTTAAGAGGAACGCCCTTCACTGAAACATACTCTTCCAACGTATCACGCGTAGTCCCAGCAACATCAGTAACAATTGCCTTATCACTTTTAGTTAAATAATTAAGCAAAGACGACTTTCCCACGTTAGGTTGCCCAATAATTGCTGTAGCTAAGCCGTTGCGCAAGGCAGTTCCTTCACTAGCAGTCGTTAATAACCGTTCTATTTTAGCAATAACTGATTTAGATACACCAGCCATTTGCTTAGCTGTAATCGTATCAGCATCATATTCTGGATAATCAATATTAACTTCAACATTAGCTAAAGTATCCAAAATTTCTTGCCGCATTGCTTGAATCTTGGTCAATAAGCCACCCTCAAGTTGCTTTTCTGCTACTTCACGTGCCTTATCAGTTTTGGCCCGCACAATATCCATCACACTTTCGGCTTGCGTTAAATCAATGCGTCCATTCATAAAAGCCCGTTTAGTAAATTCACCAGCATCAGCCATTCTAGCGCCATGACCCAGCAGTAATTGTAAAATGCGATTAGTCACTACAATCCCACCATGGCAATTAATCTCAACTATATCTTCGCGAGTAAAAGTTTTTGGTGCACGCATTACCGACACCATGACCTCATCAATCACTTGCTTAGTTTCAGGATCAATAATATGCCCATAATTAATCGTGTGACTTGGTACCTTTGTTAAATTCTTACCTTTAAAGATTTGATTAACAATTGGTACTGCAGCCTCACCTGACAACCGCACAATCGAGATACCGCCCTCCCCAATTGGAGTTGAGATAGCAGCAATCGTATCGAATTCAGTTAAAGTCTGAACCATGATTTTCTCCTTTTAATAAAACTCAATCAAAAAAGCGCATTATAACACCACGAATAATTCGTGATGTATAAAGCACTTTGACTACTTTATCTAAAAATCACTTTAGATTAATATTTACTTTTTGCGTTTTAACCGTTTATATGTTTTACGCAGCTTACGCTTGCGTTCGCGTTCTTTTTCGGCCTTAGCTTCTTGTTCTTTACGATATTTAATCGGATTTTGCAGAATGAATGTCTGAATCAACTGGAACAAATTAGAAATTACCCAATATAAAATAATTGCTGATTGGAAGTAAATTCCCATTACCCCAACCATAATTGACATACCATATGTCATAAATTTAGTAGATAAGTTCTTGGATTGTTGCGGCGTAGACATTTGACTGATGTAAGTCGATAAGAAAGTTAACACCATCGACAAAATCGGCATAATAAAGTAAGGATCTGGTTTACCTAAATCCATCCATAAGAAGTGTCCAGTTTGCAGCTGTGGTGTTCGCCAAATTGCACCATATAAAGCATACATAACTGGTAGTTGAATAATCAGCGGCAAACAACCAGCATACGGATTAATACCCGCTTCCTTATACAGCTTATTGGTCTCTTCAGACAATAAAGTCCGCGATTCAGTATCACTACCAGGATATTTTTTCCGTAATGCATCTAGTTCAGGCTGAACGCTCTGCATTTTCGTAGTACTCTTAATCGACATGGCACTAAGCGGATATAGCAGCAGACGTACAATTACCGTAAAGACAATAATTGCCCAGCCATAACTATTCCCCATAATCTTAGCCAGCCACAGCAAGAAAGAGGACATATAATAAATAACCCAGCGATCCCACCAATTACCACTTGTATGTGAAATCGGCGTTGGCTTAGCAGCCGTATTACTACATCCAGTCAAGACAACAGCTACTGCTACTACGGCAAGCACTGCCAGTAAACGTTTGACATTCTTTTTAGTTAAAATGTCCTTCACACTAATCTTCCTCATTTTCACTAGGTATTTCTTCAATAATGTTGGCCAAATAAAGTACATGCAATAAATGTTTTTGTACATCAGCCTTCTTAAAATTACGTGCATACGGTCTAGCAATTACCAAAAAGTCGATTTTTGGTTCAATTGCAGTCTTATTTTCACTAATAACTGCCCGTATATAACGCTTGAGTCGATTACGAACAACAGCAGTATGAGCAACCTTTTTACCAACAGAAATCCCGACTCTAAAATGCTGGTTTTCCATTCTATCTATTTGATAGATCACAAAAGCCCGATTAGCAACTGAATTACCGGCTTTAAAAACCCGCTGAAAATCATTTTCTGTTTTAACTCGATAGGACTTTCTCAAAACGCTTCATTCCAATTCCACTATTGAATACTAAAAAAACCACTGGGATTCAGTGGTTTAAGCAGATAAGACTTTTCTACCTTTTGCACGGCGTCTAGCTAAAACCTTGCGGCCATTAGATGTGCTCATCCGTTTCATAAAGCCGTGAACGCGTGAACGGTGACGCTTTTTAGGTTGGTAAGTTCTCTTAGTTGTCATTAAACTACACCTCCAATTTGTGTAATTACACAATTTAGTATTAAGGATAGCATGATTACGAATAAAAACCAAGTCTAAATATTAAATAAATCTATTACAACTTGGATTTTCACTGTAAAAATTTTATTACTTGTGCAAATTTCACCTAACTAATTTATCCACAAAATCAAAATACACAATATCTTTCACAGCTTTTTCCACAAACAACAAGCTGTGGAAAAAGATATTCACACTATGTTGATATTATGCTTGAATTAATGGCAAAGCTCTTGCAAACATTGGTAAAGTTATCAACAATACAAGTTGACTATTAATAATATTTTCGAGGATTTTCAATATTTTTGAGGATTATTTGTAAAACTTTATCCACATCTTGTTAATTCTTAATTTCTTTTATTAACCTGTGGAAAACATTTTTATTAGATGATAGAATAAATAGTGCTTAAACTTATTGGAGGAATT